>NZ_WBYY01000014.1:0-31432 GCF_048985645.1 Exiguobacterium sp. A1_3_1
ACACCTGCTTCAGACAACGGACTGTTGTAGACCGAGAATGATGCAGTTGCCGTTGACAAGGCATGGAGTGGCGAGAAGCCTTCTCCTGTTTTCACATCATGAAGATTAATGTTCCGTTGTGCGAACGTTCCCCGTTCAGAATCTTGACCGCTCAAGCGGATGGGTGTTCCATCTGAGAGAATCGAAGCGAACGCCAATGTTTCGGCATGTCCCCAGTCAATTCCGTTCTTCGTTGAGAACGCATCCGTCCGGCGCTTCAGGACCTTCTCAAGTTTATGGAACACTTGGAAGCCGTCCGGCCACTGTAATAATTCTTCATTGTACGCCGTCAATGTTTCAATCGAGACCCCTGTCTCGATGGTCGGAACGCCTTTAAAGACGACGTCCGGCATGACCCCACCATACTCTTTCTCGACGTTTGGTACTTTTTCACGAGCTGCTTTCATCTGGTCATTGATCGATGTTTCAATCGATTGAATTTCGTCAGCTGTCGCATCCCCGTTCGCGACAAGTGTTTTCCCGTACAAGACACGAATTGGATCATGTTTATGAATCAAATCGTATAAGACCGGGTTCGTATTCATCGGTTCATCCATTTCGTTATGACCAAAACGACGATATCCGATCAAATCAATCATGACATCCTTCTTAAACGTTGCCCGGTACTCGCTCGCGAGCAACGCGACAGCGAGACAGCTTTCCGGCTCATCCGCATTGACGTGGAAGACTGGGATCTCATATCCTTTGGCAAGATCACTCGAGTAACGCGTCGAACGGGAGTCCGTCGGCTCCGTCGTGAAGCCGATCGTGTTGTTCGCGATGATATGAATCGTTCCGCCGGTGTTATATCCTTTGAGATTCGCTAAGTTCAATGTTTCAGCCACGATTCCTTGACCTGGGAACGCTGCATCACCGTGGATCAGGATCGCAGCAGCAGCCGCTTGCTCTTGGCGTGGTGCTCCTTTTTGTGAGCGATCATCTTGTGCCGCACGTGTGAAGCCTTCGACGACTGGGTCGACGAACTCAAGGTGCGACGGATTGTTCGCAAGCGTCATCCGCACGTTACGTGTCTCTTGCTCAAGTTTTCGGTTTAAACCGAGGTGATACTTCACGTCGCCCGTCCAACCGTACGTGATCCCAATCGAGCCTTCAGATGGTACGAGGTCGTGGTTTGGTGCATGCTGGAACTCAGCAAAGATCATTTCATACGGCTTCCCGAGTACGTGCGCCAAAACGTTCAACCGTCCACGGTGTGCCATTCCGATATTGATCGTCTCCGACCCGTTCGAGATGAGGTGTCCGACGATTGTGTCGAGCAATGGCACCATCGCGTCAAGTCCTTCAATCGAGAAGCGTTTTTGACCAACGTATGTTTTGTGCAAGTATTTTTCGAAGAGGTCCGTTTCAGCTAAGCGTTTGAACAACTGTTTCTTTTGTTCAGCATCTAGCGTCGCTGTCAAAGCACCTTGCTCGATTTTCTGACGGAGCCATTTCTTTTCATCGAGATCGTCGACATGCTGGAACTCAACTGCGGCTGCTCCCGTGTACTGCGCTTTTAAATGTTCGATGCCTTCAAACGCGTCCTGTACACCAGTTGGTGGTTCAGGACAGACGAGTGAGACTGGCATTTTTCGAAGATCTGCTTCTGTCAATCCGTACTGACTCAATTCGAATAATCCTGTTTCTCGCGGATGGTCCTTCAGCGGATAGATATCCGCCGCAAGATGTCCTTTTGCACGAATTTGTTCCGCTAAACGATTCGCCGCAAGATATTTTTCGAAATCTCCTGTCTCGACTTGCATCGGTACAACTGGTTCCGTCACGGGTGCACCATGCTCTTCGAAATAAGCACGTGTCTCCTCATCAACGGATGTTTTGTCTTCTAAAAAACGCTCGTACAATTCAATGATGTAGCCAAGGTTTGGTCCATAGAATGCTTGTTGATCTTGCTCGTGGCCTGCCATGTACGGTTCCCCCCGTTTCTATATTTCTCCCCACACATCCAGTGGATACTCGATGTGTTTCCAGCCCTCTACCTGTTAGCGCTTTCAAAAGGAATTGCATGAATAAAACGCTGAACGTCATGAGAAGGAATGATCGTGTCATTCTTCCATGAAAGTGCCTTCGTTACTATATTACTACTCTTTTCCTGTGTGTGCATTTCGAATTCCCAAATTCTTGCGCTTAAATGTATAAGTTTTTCTTATGAGCGCTTAGCCAGTTATTTATGATTCGTCAAAAAACCGGCGTATCCGCATTTAGATACGCCGGTTCCATCATAAGACTTTACTAAGGAACGATTGCGTCCGTTCGTGTTGTGGAGAATCAAACAATGCTTGTGGCACGTTCTCTTCGACGATATAGCCACCATCCATGAATAAGACGCGATCTCCAACCTCTCGAGCAAATCCCATCTCATGGGTCACGACGACCATCGTCATGCCTTCAAGGGCAAGCTGTTTCATGACGGCAAGCACGTCACCGACCATTTCCGGGTCAAGCGCTGACGTTGGCTCATCAAACAACATGATTTTCGGATTCATCGCAAGCGCGCGGGCAATCGCGACCCGCTGTTTTTGACCTCCAGATAATTCACCTGGATAATTATCCGCTTTTTCACGTAATCCGACTTTATCGAGTAGTTCAAGTGCCCGCTGTTTCGCCTGTTCTTTATCCGATTTACGCACTTTAATCGGTGCGAGCGTGACGTTTTCTAGCACGGTCTTATGTGGGAAGAGATTAAAATGTTGAAAGACCATCCCGACTTCTTCCCGGACCTTGTTGATATCGACCTTTGGACTCGTAATGTCGAAATCATCGACGATGACCGTGCCACCCGTGATCTCTTCCAATCGATTCAAACAGCGTAAAAACGTACTTTTCCCAGATCCCGACGGACCGATGACACAAACGACTTCTTTTTCTGCAATCGAGACGTTGATGTCTTTTAAGACTTCATTCGAACCGAAGGATTTTTTTAAGTTCTTCACTTCAATGATACTCATCGTAATGTAAACCTCCGTTCCAAGAACTTCGCCACTAAGGACAAGAGATAAATGATGACGAAGTACATCAATCCGACGACAGACCAGACGATAAATGGTTCGAACGTCGTCGATTGCTGAACCTGACCTTGTTGCGTCAAGTCAGCGATTCCGATGATCGACAGCAACGATGTATCTTTTAAGCTGATGATCGATTGGTTCGTAATCGTTGGTAACATCCGTCGGAATGCTTGCGGTAAGATGATCTGTACCATCGTTTGACGCCCTGTCATCCCGAGTGAACGCGCAGCTTCTGTTTGTCCTTTATCAATCGACTGGATACCAGCTCGAATGATCTCCGCAAAATAAGCACCGGCATTGATTGCGACCGTCAGTATCCCTGCATACATCCGGTCCATCGATAACCATTCGAGCGAATTGAGTCCAAAATAGATGAAGAATAACTGAACGATGAACGGCGTTCCGCGAATGACATCAATATAGACAATTGCGATCCCGTTTAAGATTTTTGATGGTGATAACCGCATCAATGCGACGACTAAGCCAATCAGAAAGCCGACGATGACCGCGATGATGAAAATATACAATGTGACTTGAAGCCCTTCCAAGAAAAATGGAAATGCGGTTTTGACCACTTCCATTGGCTATCCCACTCCCTTATCGCCTTGCGACTTATTTCAGATACGTGTCAACGATTTTATCGTATTCACCGTTTTCTTTCAGATTCGCAAGCCCTTTGTTGATTTTCTTCATCAGATCCTCGTTCTCACCTTTTAAGACAGCGATTCCGTAGTTGTCCCCGTTGAGACGGTCTCCGACAAGTTTTAATCCAAGGTTTTGTTGTTTGTTTGCATATGAGATGACAGGATAATCTTCAATCAAAGCAGCAGCGTTACCATTCTTCACTTCTTGGAACATCGCTGGACTGTCATTGAACTGTGTGACTGTAAAGCCCAGTTTATCTGCGTTATCCGTTGCATATTTCGCACCCGTCGTTCCCTTTTTGACGGCTACTTTTTTCCCTTTTAAATCGTTGACAGATTTAATACCATTCTCATCTTCTTTGACGACTAGAATAAGACCAGCTTTGAAGTATGGATCCGAGAATGTGACGACTTTCTTCCGTTCTGGCGTAATACTCATACCGGCAATGGCAACGTCCAATTGATTTGCTTGAAGTGCCGGAATGATGCCGCTAAAGTCCATCGCTTCAAATTGAATCTTGAAGTTCTGATCCTTCGCGATTGCTTTCATGAGATCGATGTCGATTCCTTTGTACGTATCCCCGTCTTTATATTCGAATGGTGGATACGTGACGTCAATGCCGACCTTATAAGTCTTTCCTTCAGACGACTCTTCTTCTTTCGAACCGATGCTACATGCACCAAGTACGAGAACACAGCTCATCAAGAGCGCTAGCAAGATACTCCCTTTTTTCATGTTTGTTTCCCCTCTCCTATGTGTTAAAGATTGTCTACTTCACTTAGTACTTTCCCTGAAGAGTACCCTCTTTAAAACGTATTTTACCAGAAAAATTCTAAAAAGATAAATATTTCTGAATTTTTATTCGTTGTAATCGTTTTCTATTCAGCAATAAAAAAAGGGCAACCCCCTGCTGGGATTGCCTCCTTCAATCATTTATGCCGCCGAGAGGACTTGAACCTCCACGGTGTTGCCACCACTAGATTCTGAGTCTAGCGCGTCTACCAGTTCCGCCACGACGACGTTGATTTATGATATTAATATAGCGGGTAAAGAACGGAGTTGTCAATCATTTCGCAAGATGTTGCGAACGAACTTCTCGACGACATCATCATACAATGCTGGATCCTCAAAATAGGCCATCGCATGAGCGGCATTCGGAATGACGACGAGCTCTTTTTCCGTTGGACAAGCTTCATACAGCTCATACACCATGTCTGTCGGTACGAATGTATCCGCCCCACCATGGATGAACAAAATCGGTACTTGTGCCTTTTTGACCTGTTTCAGCGCAGATGCTTCACGGAACGTATAACCAGCCTTTAGCTTCGTCAATACGCTCGTCATGCCTAAGAACGGAAAGTGTGGTAGACGGTACATCCGCTTCATCTGATACGCAAGGACTGCATTAACGGACGTATAGGCACAATCAGAAATGATTCCTTTGATTTGTGGTGGGAGTTGTTCGCCACTCGTCATCAATACGGTCGCCCCTCCCATCGATACGCCATGCAGGAATAGTTTCGCCTCCTGTCCGATCCGTTCAATCAGATAGTTCGACCAACTGAGACAATCTTCCCGATCATGCCATCCGAATCCGATGTAGTGACCGTCACTCATTCCGTGTCCACGATTATCGGGCATCATGACATGGAAACCGGCCTGATGGTACAGATAGGCGAATCCGGCTAAATCCGTTCCGACGCCTCCGTACCCGTGCACGAGAATGACGATCCGATCTGACGGAACAGGTGACGGAAGAAAATGCCCGCGTAACGTTAAACCGTCTTTCGCTTCAATCTCGATCCGCTCAAGCGGTTGCTCCTTGATCCATGTCTGACCAGGTTGCATCAATCGGACCATCTCGTCACTTAGATCTCGATTATTCGATAAGAATGGCTTTGGATTCGTAGCGATTGCCATCTCGTAAAAATAATAACTCGCTGCTACTAATCCGGATCCGATGACTCCGATTCCAATTTTTGTTCTGCGACGCATCTGCCCCACTCCTTCTTTCCGTTATAACTCGATCTTCAGTTGAGCAGCATGGTCATCCTCTTCATCCTGCAAGACTTGTTGACGTAATCGCTGTTCTTGTTGCTGACGCCGGTAGGCAAATTCTTGGACGAGCTCTGTACCCGTGAATCCATCTTCTACGAGTTCGCTCAATAAATCTGTTTCTGTCTCGACGACCTCCCCCGGACGTCGCATGACGAGAACATCTCCAACTTGTGCAATCAGCAATTCATCTTCTAGACGAAGTGCATCGTAAAATGGTTCCGGTAACGTCATCCGACGTGTCTCCGGATTGATATGGACGCGTTTATAAACGCCTAATGCTTGAAACTTACGACGTGCCATTGCGTGCTCTCCTTTTTAGTTGAACGTCAGATCGATTCGTGAATCTTTTCCTTGAATACGAACCGTACCCGTCGCTCCATTGATTAACGTCACCTGCGGCGGCTGATGACCGATGTCAAGATCGTATAAGACTGGTAAGCCTGTCTCATCCGCTAGATATTGATACACGTTTAGCCATGTCAGGTCTTCTGTAATCCTTGCAGACGTGCGCCCGAATAAAAAGCCAGCCGCATGGTTGAACCATCCAGCATACGCCATTTGTCGCAGCGTCCGGTGCACCTCTGCCGAATTCGCTTCAGACACCTCAAAGTACCAGAGTATCGGTTCTCCGTTGATCTCTTCACGCTGGAAACGCTGCACATCTCCATACGGTGTCCCAATCAGATGGCGAATCGTCTCTAGGCACCCACCAAGTATACGTCCGGTCACTTCTGTTCGCTCATCAAGTGCTTTCCATTCCGTCGCTTCCGTTAGCTGAAATAACGAACCTGCTGGACGTTCTTCATCAGTCCATTTGGATTGATAACGATCGGAAGCCCACTGTGTAACGGTTCCTCCAGTTGGCGTCGCAAGTACTCGTCGCCAGGCACTTGTCGTCTCGTCCCATTCTTCACTTCGAAGCTCAACGAAATTCGGACCATGTGCTGTTGCAATTCCCGTCTGAAGCGTCAGACTGAGCAATAGCGTACTGATATCGGAATAGCCAAGCAACCATTTTGTTTGGTAAGTAGCTAGCGTCAACTCAGGTAAAAGATCAATGGCGCGTTCCCCGCCAAATGGCGGGATGACGGCATCAATCGTCTCATCCGTCATCATGCGGTTCAATTCTTCGGCCCGTTGTTTAGCCGGTGCACTCTCAGCATGTTGATGCGACCAAATCGTTTCGCCTAAACGGACGTTCATTTGTCGTGCTTGTACCTGTTCAACTGCTCGTTCGACCCATTCCTGTTGCTGTTCACTTAATCCGGAGGAGGGCGCCGTCACTCCGATCGTTTGACCTGTCCAACCTAAAAATGGATATTTCATGGTGACCCCCTAAAATGTCATAGTGTGAAACTATCTTCTCGTCAAAATATGAGTTCATTATACCGTTCTTATGCCGCATTACCAACTTTTATCCTGTTCGAACGTCGTGATACGAACAAAAAACACGATTCCGTACGAGCGACCTGAATGAACAAGTCACCTCGACGAAACCGTGTTTGATTCCTTAGCTTGATGCTGATAGTTCAGCGTATTCCTCTTGCGTGAACGCACGGGAGCGTGTCAAAAAACGTTTCCCTTCGACACCTTCAAGAGAGAACATTCCGCCTCGACCATCCACGACATCAATGATGAGTTGCGTATGTTTCCAGTACTCATATTGATCTTCATGAATATAAAACGGACAACCACCGATCTCTCCCAGTTTTTTATCCTGATCTCCCAGGAATAGATCACCCTGCGCAAAACACATCGGGGAACTGCCATCGCAACAACCACCAGATTGATGAAACATCAACGGACCGTGTTTTTCTCTCAACTGGTCGATTAACTCTAGACAAGCTGCTGTCGCCTGAACACGTTCCACCATTTGCATCCACGTCCTTTCCGACTTAGAAGAAACCGAGTTTATTCGGGTTGTAGCTAACGAGTAGGTTTTTCGTCCGTTGGTAATGGTTGAGCATCATCTTATGGTTTTCACGTCCGATCCCTGACATTTTGTAACCACCAAACGCCGCGTGAGCTGGATATTGGTGATAACAGTTCGTCCAGACGCGTCCTGCTTCGATCGCACGCCCAAACCGATAAGCACGGTTCATATCACGTGTCCAGACTCCGGCACCAAGACCATATAACGTATCATTCGCAATTTCGAGCGCTTCTTCTTCCGTCTTGAATGTCGTAACCGACAAGACCGGTCCGAAAATTTCTTCTTGGAAGATTCGCATCTTATTGTGTCCTTTGAAGATCGTTGGTTGGATGTAATATCCTTCTGCAAGATCCCCTTCAAGCATGTTACGCTCTCCACCGATGAGACACTCTGCGCCTTCCGACTTACCGATTTCAAGATATGAAAGGATTTTCTCCATCTGTTCGTTCGAAGCTTGAGCCCCCATCATGACGTCCGAATCAAGAGGATTTCCGATCTTGATGGCTTTGACACGCTCTAGAACACGTTCCATGAACGGCTCGTAAATTGATTCTTGAATCAAGGCACGCGACGGACACGTACAGACTTCTCCTTGGTTCAACGCAAACATCAGTAATCCTTCGATTGCTTTATCGAAGAAAGCATCATCTGCCTGCATGATATCTTCGAAGAAGATGTTCGGTGATTTCCCACCGAGTTCGAGTGTGACCGGAATCAGGTTCTGTGATGCGTACTGCATGATCAAACGTCCTGTCGTCGTCTCACCCGTAAAGGCGATTTTTGCGATTCGTTTGCTTGAAGCGAGCGGTTTTCCTGCCTCGAGACCAAATCCATTGACGATGTTCACGACACCAGGTGGCAATAGATCTTCAACAAGTTCCATGAGCACCATGATGCTCGCTGGTGTTTGTTCTGCTGGTTTTAAGACGACACAGTTTCCTGCTGCGAGAGCCGGTGCCAGCTTCCAGACAGCCATCAGGAGAGGGAAGTTCCACGGAATGATTTGACCAACGACGCCAAGTGGCTCATGGAAGTGGTACGCTACCGTGTCTTGATCGAGTTCGCCGACCGAACCTTCTTGGGCACGGATGACGCCGGCGAAATAACGGAAGTGATCGATTGCGAGCGGTAGATCGGCGTTGAGTGTCTCACGGACCGCTTTCCCGTTCTCAAGTGTCTCTGCATAAGCGAGCATCTCAAGGTTTTCTTCCATCCGATTCGCGATTTTATTTAAAATGTTTGAGCGTTCCGTTACAGACGTTTTCCCCCATGCTTCTTTTGCCGCGTGTGCTGCATCAAGAGCCAGTTCGATGTCTTCCTTACCGGAACGAGCGACTTGGCACAATACTTTACCAGTGACAGGTGTGACATTATCAAAATATTCTCCCCCGACAGGTGCCGTCCACTTTCCATTGATGTAATTTTCATACCGTTCCTTGTACTGTACTTTTGACCCTTGCTTGTTCGGAATGTCATAAATCATGCGTTATTTCCTCCCTCAACTAAAATGGTCAAGCAGTGAGACGGATGCTTGTATGCGCTTACATTTTAATATAGGCTAAAACAGCCCCCTCGATACCATCGTACCAAAATTATATGAAAAGTCAAAAAATTCCGGTAAATATCTGTGATTTTTTTCGAGAAAAAACATCTCCATTTTCGGGAGATGTTTTGCCGGTCAAGACCGTGTCGGGTCAATTCCGTCTTCTTGGTCAGACGGTGTATCGGAACTACCGAAATCACTTACTTTCGAGAATCCATCCGTATCACCGTCGATGTCTTTCCCGCGGGCTGTAACAGATGGATCCAGTACATCTTCTTCACTTGGTCGCGAATTCGGATCGTTCTCGTTTTGTTCTGCTTCTTCTTTTGCATGCTCGATACATAATAGCGTTTCCGGAATGATATCAAGACGTTCAATCTCAATCTCTTTTCCACAGACCTTACAAATGCCATACGTTCCGTCCTCGATCGCTTTTAGGGCACGATCCACATCAGAGAGCATATCCTCTTGCATGTCCGTGATCGCTTGATCGCGTTCCCGCAAGAACAATTCATCGCCGGAATCGGCAGGATGATTATCGTAACTCGACAATTCACCTTCATCGTAATCCATATCGCGTTGTTCGATGTTTGATGTCGTCTTTTCTTTTTCCTTTAATAATCGTTGCTTGAATTCTTCCGTCTGTTGTTTAGATAACATGATTGTTCGACTCCCCTTCGTTAGAACCTCTGTTAAGAATGTAGCCTATTCGAAGAAGAGTTAAACCATCACGAACACTTATAAGAACGAATTGATCCATGAAGATCACAGATAACCGTCATGCATTCATTCCCATCGTTAAAACAAATCTGATGTGATCGTCCGTTCTTGGATGTCGTGATGTCATCGATCCACAGTTGCGAAGCATCTGCCGAAGACAGCATCGCGATTTTGTCACGAATCATGAATAAATCAAACGGTAACAGATTCAAGGATTGAATCGTTAACCCATGTTTACGGAAGAGTGGATCAAGCTGGTATTGCGAAAGACTATATAAAGACTTTTCCGTCCCACCAATCAGTAGTTGAATCGAATGTGACGGTTCATGACTGTCGATTCGTTCCTTATGCAGGATGATTCGTCCTCGAACTCCAGACTCATTGAAAATTCGTTGCGTATCCTCTTGTGAAAGGCGTGGTCCGCCTTCCTTGACCTTTAAGACGATGTGAGCGAATTCCGCGAAATCCGGTTTTCCGATTTCAAGCGCTGGGATATGACGGACTTCTTCACGTTCAATGATTTCAATCAAGTCACGCTCGACTTGGACACTGACCGTATCTGTTGAAAAGACACGGACGTCGATCACGAATTGATCAAGTACCGCATTTACTTCGATCGTATACGTCAATTCAAGGTTTTTTTCTTGTTCAACCAACAAACGATTCAAGATGAGTTGATGCAATAAATGGACTGGTGTACGTGAAGAAAACTGACTCGAATAAATCAAATGTTTTGGTCCGGTTCCTTTTGTTGCTTTTGGTCGTGCTCCGTTTAATCTATATACGTTCACTTTATAATTCAACATATAATCACCTTCTCTTACCTGAAAAATCGGAATAGAGATGTTCCGTTCATATAGCGTACAATGTATTTTAATCGCTAAATATTCGTTTTCGAATATTCCAAATTGAATATACAAATTGAATATACAAATTGTAATCAAATTGTGATAGAAGAATTTCAAAAACTGGTTATTTCGATGACGATGCGCTACATGTTATTCGATATACAAAACCACCCTTCACGTGACGTGAAGGGTGGTGCGCACACTTATTCTCAAGCAATCGAATTGACTTGTTGTTGCATCGCTTCATAATGTTCAATGATTCGAGATCCAAGTGGATCCGTTGCTGACAGTTTTAGGTATGCGTTTAACGCATCTTCAATTCCATATTTCGTGATATACGCATTCAATTCAGAAGATTCTGAATCATTTGGATCGAAATAGGTCAGGGCTGCTGCGATCCCGCGTGCTAATCCATCTGCTTCGATCCCACGCTCCATCAATTCCTTCGCTGGTTTGACGAGTCGGTCACTTGGACTCAGTTTACGAATCGGTGAACGAGCAACACGAATGATTTCATCATGAATTCGCGGGTTTTCAAAGCGTTTCATATTCTTTTGGATATATGCACTATGGTCGACGGGGTTAAAGCCGTACTTTTCAAGTAACAACCACCCTGTTTCATAAAGTGCTGTCTGGACACCACGACGGATGCGTGGATCCGTTAGACTTTCAGCGATCGTCTCTTTATGAAAGAGTGCTCCGAGGTACGAAGCAATCGCATGTCCCGTATTAACGGTGAACAGCTTCCGCTCAATGAACGGTTCGATGTTCTCGACATAAGTGACGCCTTCGATCCGTGGATAAGCTTCCGGTAGTCCAGTCGTCTCAATCACCCATTCGAAGAATTCTTCCACTTCGACGTATAACGGGTCTTCGTGATGTTGAAGCGGCACGATCCGGTCAACCGCTGCATTCGGAAAATACCAGTTCTCCGCTACCGTCTGATGTTTCGCTACCTCCGCTTGCAAGTGTTTTGACCCACCGATCATGTTCTCGCACGCAATGACGTAGACAGGTGTCTGTTGATCACGTTGACGTAACCCTTCCGCAATCAAAGGAGCTATTTTCGACAACAAGCTCGGACCGACAGCAGTCGTAATCACATCTGCATCGCGAATCGCTGCAATGACCTGATCCGGTTCAGACAAACTGTTGAGCGCCGTCACGCCGTCGACCCGTTCACGTCCTCCCTGTTCAGAGGCATAACCGACCTCGTAGGTATGGCGTGCTTTTAATGCATCGACGACCGTCGAATTGACATCTACGAAACAGACTTCGTAACCCGTCTTGACGAGTTGTAAGCCGATGAAACCACGTCCGATGTTACCGGCACCAAAATGGATGGCTTTCATGCTTACACCTCCGCTGTCAATAAGGCGATGATTTCTTCTTTTGATGTCGCTGCCACGATACGCTCGACGTTCTCCTCATCGGAGCAAATGACCGCGATATTCGAGAGCAACTCGAGATGTTCGTCCCCGACGCCAGCGATACCGATGACGAGTCGTGCTTGTTCCGTTCCGAACGTTACGCCTTGCGGTACTTGTAGAATCGATAGTCCTGTTTTCTTGACTTGTGATTTAGCCGACTCTGTTCCGTGGGGAATTGCGACATGATTACCGATATAGACCGTTGATAAAGCGTGACGCTCTTGCATTGAATCGATATAACCCGCTTCGACATATCCATGATCGACGAGGAGTTGACCGGCAGCCGTAATGGCTGCCGTCTCGTCTGCGAATTGTTGGTTCAGTAATACAAGTTCCGGTGAAAGGTTCATTGTCGTTGTCATGTTTATTCCTCCTTGAATATCTCTATCTTTATTTTTAAGAAATCTTATTTCGTGCTGTTTCGATCTCATGAACAAGTTGATCATAATATCCGGCATTTAAGAAATTATCGACTGATCGGTGTTCTGCCGTTGGTACCTGTTCCTTCGCCCGCTCCGTCAAATCACGATGCGTGATGATCAGTTCGGCGTTTTGCGGCAATTGACTGATCGACGTATTCGTTACCTTGATCGGTAAGCCCGCTTTGTTGATTTTATTGCGAAGGACGGATGCCCCCATCGCACTCGATCCCATACCAGCGTCACAAGCGAAAATGATATGTTCGACTTCTGCAAGTGGTTTAGCATCAGCTGAAACGAGTGTCGAGGCAATCGATTGTTTTCCTTTCATCGCACTAACGTTCGCGCTTGCTTCTTCAAGGGATGTCTCTTTTGCTTTGCTTGTCTTCAGCAGAACAGTTGAGACAACGAAGGTCACAGATGCTGAAACAAGGACACCGGCGATCAATCCGACGTAAGAACCGCGGGATGCCATTGCAAGAACCGCAATGATACTACCTGGTGAAGCAGGTGCGACTAAACCGACATCAAATAGGACGAATGTGAGGATCCCACTCATACCACCTGCGATCATCGCAAGCAATAAGACCGGCTTCATCAAGACATATGGGAAGTAAATTTCGTGAATCCCACCGATGAACTGAATGAACGCGGCACCCGGTGCTGTTTTCTTTGCCGCACCAGAACCGAAGAACGAGTAAGCGAGTAACAATCCGAGACCCGGACCAGGGTTGGCTTCGAGTAAGAACAGAACTGATTTGCCCGCCTCGTTTACTTGATCGAGACCCAGTGGGCTTAAGATGCCGTGGTTGATGGCGTTGTTCAAGAATAAAATTTTCGCTGGTTCAATGAACAAACTCGCTAATGGTAGCAAGTGTGCACTGACGATCGCACCAACTGCTGCAGCCATGATGTCGTCAAGACCTGTCATGAGTGGTCCGAATACTTTGAATCCACCGAGCATCAACAACCCACCGATGATCCCGACCGAGAAATTGTTGACGAGCATCTCGAGACCTGGCTTGATTTTTCCTTCGATCAACTGATCGAACTTTTTGATGACGTATCCGCCAAGTGGTCCCATGATCATGGCACCGAGGAACATCGGAATCTCTGTTCCGACGATGACCCCCATCGTCGCGAGCGTCCCGACGACGCCTCCTCTGACGTCATGCATTAATTTCCCGCCCGTGTATCCGATCAGCAACGGTAAAAGATAGGTGATTGTCGGACCGACGAGTTCACCGAGTTCCTTATTTGGTGCCCATCCAGTTGGGATGAACAGTGCCGTGATGATCCCCCAGGCGATGAATGCACCGATGTTCGGCATGACCATACCGCTTAAAAAGCTTCCGAACCGTTGAACTTGTACACGGATGCCCCGTGCTCCATTTTGAGCTGTCGCCATTGTGTTAGCCTCCATTTCGTGTATGAGTTGATAAGATGATTGCTTTGCTATGACCTTATTGTAAGAGTACTGCAAGCGCTTACTCAATCTTTCCTAGTTCAGTCTTTGTCCAAGAAGTTGGACAGACTGGAAAGAAGCCTGCTTGACATAAAAAAATCCCTGTCACTTCAGGAATGGAGTGACAGGGATTTTTTCAAGTGTGACCGAGGAACTGATCAATGACCGTTCGAAACGTTCGATTCAATAGCAGACGAATCGTCTGTTCCTCCCCGAACTCGAATTGATCCATTTGTTCGGGACTCTCGATGATCGCAGCACTGATCGAACTGAGTAATTCAAGCAGTTCGTTCGAGGTCTCTTCCGGTGCGACCAAGACGAGGAGCCGTTCGACGGATTGTAACTGTTGATCCATTCCGAGCAAGTCGATCGGTTCAGGCAATTCAAAGATGAGGAATCCCCCTCGTTGAATCGTCGCATCGCGTCCGTGAAACAGCGCAAGCCGCGTTCCCGGAATACCAAGACCTGACATCTCATGACGACGTAGCAATTGTCCAGAGAGCGAAACAGCTGACTTCGCCAATCCTTGCTCGACCATGCGTGTACTGATCTCAAACAAGAGCGATTCAATCCCATCGCCCACCCGCTCTAACCGTTCCATTCGGAATCCGTCCGATACTTGAATGGACGACGCAACGAGCCGATGCAATTGCTCAAGTTCGAGCCATTCCGTTTTCGTCTTTCGCGGTGCCGGTTGAAAGGATTTAGGCAAGGCGAGAATTAATTTCCGAATCCGTTCGACCTCATCCTGAGGAAGCAATGGGTTGACGAGAAGATGTGGTGGACGAATGTCAGGCAATGGCACAGTCGACAATACAAAGTCGTACGAGTCGATTGGTAACCGTTCGATGCCAAACAGGGACGAGTTATCGATGTGCTCGAGTTCAGCGAATTCTTGCCGTAGCCGATTCATCAACAACTTCGAGGAACCGAGTCCAGCAGAGCAGACGACTAGAACACGATATGGGAGTTTTGGTGTCGGTTTGCTGAGCACGGCACCGAAATGCATGACCCAAAATGCTAAATCTACGTCTTCAAATGTCGCATCGGTGAAGATCGACAGTGCTGTTTGTTTGACCGCATCAAACAAGCGCGGATATTCCCGTTCGATTTGTTTGATGACATAGGACGGATTGACGCTATTTTGACGTGTGTACGATTGAATATGCGAGACGAGTCCGCGTTCTAGCGCGTGATCCTTCGTAAAGTTCGTTCCATATAATAAGGAGACATGCTCAATCAATCGTTTTACACGAAGGCGCGTGACGAGTTCCTCCGTATCTCCTGCGTCCGATTGAAAGAAAGCACGCAATTCTTCTGATAACCATTGGCGTTCGGCAATCGACAACGTGTCAGGTAAACGCTCTTCGACGCGTTCCACCCATTTGAGGATTTCGACCGGATACGCTTTTAACTCGTAACGCATCGGAAACTGATCTTTGCGTAACGCTTGTAAAGCTAAGCTGAGTGTCGCACGCATGATTTGTCGGTCATTGAGACGCCCTTCTTTCGTCAATGGCGCTATGACCGCGTACGCTTGATTGATCATCTCAAGCCAGGATGTTCGATTCATGCGTAACAGATGAGGTAATTGCCCGGCGTCGCCTTGTAACAACCGATAGAAAGCGAGAACATCCCATTGCGTAAAGATCAATGAAATCAGTAAACGGCGTTTGTTGATTTCTTCGCCGATGACTTCGGCACCAATACCTTTTTTGCGCTTGATTTCAAGGTCATATTGTAGAAACCATTCATCAATCCGTTCTAAATCCTGGCTAACGGTGCTCGGAGCCACATACATCGCATGGGCGATTGCCTGTAATTTGACCATCCCTTCTTCTTGTAGTAGCCGATACGCTAACTCGACTTGGCGATCTTCAGCGTTCGGTAATTGTTTATGTGACAATAAGAGTTGGTCCCGTAATGCATGTTTGGCTTCGTCCGTTCCCTCAATTAAGAGACCTCTGCCGCGAACATATGTCAAACGCAAATTATGATCTTCTAAAGACTGGGCAAGACGATCGCGTTCACGTTGAATCGTTCGTTCCGATGTCTCGAGCGTTTCCGCAATCTCTTGTATTTGAACAGGTTCCTCGCGTGATAAGAGGAAAAATAAGATATCATGTTCCCGTGGTGTAAATTCAGTCATGCAGCCTCACTCTTTTCTGCCAAGATTCGAGGATGACGTCATATGCAGTCGGATCAAGAATCCGATCGACTGGATGAACCGAACAATGTGTTTTCCATACGTGTCGATGGACGAGTTGCGTTTCTCCGACGATAAAAGCTGCTTGATCAGGTAGTTCTGCGATCCGACATGTCTTGACGTCTGTCGTAATACCACATTCAAGTAAGCGCTTTCTTAAAATCGTAGCCCCCATGATACTACTCGCCATTCCACTCTCGCATACGAAATAGATGATTTCTGAATTCATCTGTCATACCTCCTCTTCATTTTATAAGAATAGCAGAAATATTTTCGGTGTTTCACCTTGAAACAAAATCAATAGTTATTTTTGAACTGGCAGATTTCTTTGCCAAACACAAAAAAGCCTGGATTTCCGATGATGCCAGAAAATCCAGACGATGTGATTTAGCCTGTTTGTTGCATTGCTTTTAAATATTGTCCAACGGCTTCTGCTACTTCACGACCTTCGCGAATCGCCCAGACGATCAATGATTGACCACGTCTTGCGTCACCTGCGGCAAATACGCCTGGACGGTTCGTCGCGTAACGTGTCGTCTTGATTTTCCCACGTTCCGAGGCGACTGCTAAATGTTCGAGTACGTTCTCTTCGACACCACTGAATCCAATGGCAATCCAGACTTGATCGACTGGGAAGTAACGATCGCTCCCTTCGATCTCCTCAAAGATCACTGTACCCGATTCAGTTTTTGTTTTCGTCGTTTGAATCGTCCAGACACCGGTGACTTGACCCGATTCACTTGTTGTGAATCGCTTGATCGCGATCAAGTATTCACGAGGATCCCGACCGAATTGTTGCAACGCTTCTGCGTACCCATAATCGATGGAGTAGAGTGACGGTGTATCCGGCCACATGTTTCCTGTTGCACGCGTCGTACCCGGTTGTTCATGTTTACCGAATTGGACGACGGAGCGACAGCGTTGACGGAGTGCTGTTGCCACACAGTCCGCTCCGGTATCGCCTCCACCGATGACGAGAATATCTTTATCTTTCGCATCGTGATCAGCAGACAACGGTTCTTGCGAGAGCACGTGACGTGTCACCCCTGTCAAATAATCCATCGCATAACCACCCCCACGCGTTGGCGCATCCGTTAATTTGCGTGGTTCCGTCGCGCCGACACATAAGATAACGGCGTCATACTCCGCTTCAAGTGTCTCGAGAGTGATATCTGCACCGATCGTGACGTTCGTCCGGAAGTGGATCCCTTCTGCTTCAAGCAAATCAACACGGCGCTGTACGACCTCTTTATCAAGTTTCATGGCTGGTATACCGTACGTGAGTAATCCGCCAATCCGATCTTCCCGCTCGTAGACCGTCACTTGGTGACCGGCTTGATTCAGCTGATCGGCAGCCGCAAGACCGGCAGGACCAGATCCAACGATGGCAATCGAACGTGTCGATCGTATTGCTGGAATTCGGGGCACGACCCATCCTTTTTCAAAGCCGATGTCGATGATCGTCCGTTCGATATCTTTGATCGCGACCGCAGGTTCATGAATCGACAACGTACACGATCCTTCACATGGCGCTGGGCAGACACGACCCGTGAATTCCGGGAAATTGTTCGTCTCAAGAAGGCGATCGAGTGCCTCTTGAAAACGTCCTTCTTCTACGAGCAAGTTCCATTCTGGAATCAAGTTATAGACTGGACAACCAATCTTCACTTGATCAAATACTTCCCCTACATGGCAAAACGGGGTGCCACAATCCATACATCGACTTGCTTGTTGACTCGCTTCCGCTTCCGTCAAAGCCGTCTTATATTCCTTAAAATCACCCACCCGTTCGCTTGGATGTCGTTCCGTTCCACCCGAACGAGCAACTGTCATGAATTGATCGCGTCGTTTCATCGTACCCCTCCTGTTCTGCGCCCTAGATGTGTCTCAAATGCGAGCAACATCGCTTCTTCGGTGTTGTGTCCTTGTTTTGCGAAATCAGCCATCAACGTCGTCACTTTCTCATACGTCGAAGGAATGACGCGGATGAACGAATGAATGACATGATCCCAGTTCGCTAGAATCGCATCGCCCTGCTCACTACCGGTCCGTGCGACGTGACGTTCGATGAACGTCTTCAGTCGCGCAATCTCTTCGACATGCGTGACAGGTCCCGTCGAAACGAGTTCGCGGTTGACACGTTGTAAAAATTGTTCAGGATGACGCGGCAAGACATAAGCGACACCACCTGACATACCGGCAGCAAAGTTTTTTCCGACATCGCCAAGGACGACAACGGATCCACCGGTCATATACTCGAGTCCATGGTTACCGATTCCTTCGACGACAGCGACGGCTCCACTGTTTCGAACCGCAAATCGCTCACCTGCCTGACCGTTGACATAGAGTTCTCCACTCGTCGCCCCGTAAAGTGCGACGTTACCAATGATCGACTGATCGGACGAGACGAACGAAATCGAACGTGGAGGATGAACGGCGATGATACCTCCGGACAATCCTTTCCCGACGTAATCATTCGCTTCTCCCGTGACATCAAGCGTTACTCCGCGTGGTAAATACGCACCTAAACTTTGTCCGGCAGATCCATTCAGTTCGAGTTTCAATCGATCCGTTGGCAGACCAAGGGCCCCAAACCGTCTTGTTAGCATGGCACCGGTCTGCGTTCCGATCGCACGGTCTGTATTTTGAATCGTTAAACGTAGTGTCTGAGGCTGACTGAAATCTGCCGCCTCCAAATACGGCGAGATTTCACGCGCGTCAAAGGAACGCTCGACATGATGCTGTTGTTGTTCAGCCGGACCGTGTGTCACGTGAACGAGGAGACGCGAAAAATCAAGACTCTTCGCCTTCCAATGCGTCCGTTGTCGCTCCGATGGTTCGAGTAGGTCCGTCCGCCCTACGAGATCTTGTAGTCGGCTAACTCCGAGCTTCGCTAAATGTTCTCGTACTTCCTCTGCGATGAACGTCATGAAATGGACGACGTCATCGGCAGATCCCGTGAATTTCTTACGGAGCTCTGGATCTTGCGTCGCGACACCAACAGGACACGTATCGAGATGACAAGCACGCATCATGATACATCCGACGGCGATGAGCGGAGCTGTCGCAAACCCATACTCATTCGCTCCGAGCATCGCGGCGAGGATGACGTCGCGACCAGTCAATAGCTTTCCGTCGGTTTCAAGGACGACACGCTCGCGCAACCCGTTTAATGTCAACGTTTGGTGCGTCTCAGCAAGACCAAGTTCCCATGGCAGTCCGGCATGTTGAATACTCGTCTTCGGCGAGGCACCCGTGCCGCCGTCATGACCACTGATGACGATAACATCGGCAAGCCCCTTCGCAACTCCAGCCGCGATCGTTCCAACGCCACCTTTTGCGACAAGTTTGACGCTAATCCGGGCTTGATCGTTGGCACGTTTTAAGTCATGAATTAACTGGGCCAAATCTTCAATCGAATAGATATCATGGTGTGGAGGTGGGGAAATCAATCCAACACCCGGTGTCGATGCACGCACCCGTGCAATCCACGGATAGACTTTTTCACCAGGCAATTGACCACCTTCTCCGGGCTTCGCACCTTGTGCCACCTTGATTTGTAATTCGTCCGCGTGAACGAGGTAATGACTTGTCACCCCAAAACGACCAGAGGCGATCTGCTTGATTCGGCTCATCCGGAAGTCACCATTTTCATCCCGTTCGTATCGTTCCTCCTCTTCACCGCCTTCACCACTATTACTCTTTCCGCCTAAGCGGTTCATCGCGATCGCAAGCGTCTCGTGCGCTTCTTTTGATAACGAGCCGTATGACATCGCACCCGTCTTGAAGTATTTGACGATTTCGCTGACAGGCTCAACTTCTTCAATTGGAATCGCCGTCGTCTCCTTGAACGTCAACAGATGTCGTAGCACCGTTGCCGGTTCCTCCTGAATGCGTTGAGCGTACTTTTGATAGAGCCGGTAATCATTCGTACGGCATGCGTGTTGCAACAAATGAATCGTTGCTGGGTTAAAGGCATGATGTTCTCCAGCTTGACGGTACCGGAAGACACTGCCGGACTCTAAATGAATCCGTTCATCTGCAATCTGTTGTGCTCGTCGGACTTCTTCTTCCATCAGTTCAAGCGTCATCCCGCTCAATTGAGAGACCGTACCCGTGAAATGCTGGTCAATGACGGAGCGATCGATTCCGACTGCTTCAAAAATTTGCGCACCACGGTAGCTGAAGACCGTCGAAATGCCCATCTTCGACATGACTTTGACGACGCCTTCCGTGACTGCTTTTTGGTAACGTTTGTCGACATCCGTAAAACGATCCCCTACCGCTTCTTCAAGCGTCGCATATGCCAGGTACGGATAAATCGCATCCGCACCATATCCGAGCAACGTCGCGACATGGTGGACTTCACGAATCTCTCCCCCTTCAACGATCAAGCTGAGATTTGTACGTAATCCCTTGCGAATCAGCGCATGATGAATCGCACTCGTCACTAAGAGGATTGGCATCGGCAAGGTACCGGGGCGTACGAGACGATCCGATAATGTCAATAATTCATACCCGTTTCGTGCAGCGGTCACAGCCTCATCAACGATCATGTCGAGTGCTTCTGCAAGCGAGTCGGTGAACGTCGTCGAAATCGTTTTTTGCTTAAGTCCACTTTGTTTAAGCGCATGGGCTTCGTCTGGTCGCAGAATCGGGGTCTCTAAGCGAACACGACGACAGTTCGCGCGGTTCGGCGTCAGCAGTTCCCCTTGTCGACCAAGCCATGTCAGCGTCGAGGTGACGATCTCTTCGCGTAACGCGTCAATTGGTGGATTCGTGACTTGTGCGAACAGTTGCTTGAAATATCGGAACAAGGATTGAGGACGTTCACTTAAGACCGCTAGCGGTATATCCGTTCCCATCGCGCCTAACGGATCCTTTTGTTCTTCGACGAGCGGGATCAAGTATTGATCGATATCTTCACGCGTATATCCAAAATGCCGTTGTTTTGTTCCAAGTTCAACGAGCGTTTCCTTGAAGTCGTTACTTGAAAGGGACACGACTTCTTGCGCGAGCCACTCCGCGTAAGGGTGCCGTGTCGCTAGCTCCCGTTTGATCTCTTCGTCTGCAATCAACTGACCGGACGCAAAGTCGAGTAAAAGCAGTTCACCCGGTGCTAATCGTTTTTTGTACAGAATGTCTTGTTCACGAAGAGGAAGTACCCCTGCTTCTGACGACAACATGAAGTGACCATCGCGTAACAATACATATCGCGCTGGGCGTAAACCGTTTCGGTCAAGCGTCGCACCAATCTGTTTTCCGTTCGTAAAGACAATCGCAGACGGACCATCCCATGGCTCCATCATGCTACTGTGGTACTCATAATACGCGCGCTTCGCTGGTCTGATCTCAGCATGTTCGAATGGTTCCGGTACGAGCATCAGTGCTGTCTCAGCGAGCGAGAGTCCGGACAGATGAAGAAACTCAAACGCATTATCAAGCATCGACGAGTCGCTACCTGTCTCATCTAGAATCGGTAACACTTCCTCTGCCCGATTACCATACGTCGTCTCGGCCAGTCGACGTTCTCGACCGCGCATCGCCCGAATATTTCCTTGCAACGTGTTGATTTCACCGTTGTGAATCAAATAACGGTTCGGGTGAGCACGTTTCCAACTTGGGAACGTATTCGTACTAAAACGCGAATGCACGATACCAAACCCTGATTGATAGCGCTCATCTCGTAAGTCATCGAAGTATGCGCGCAATTGATCCGTCGTCACGAGTCCTTTGTAAACGATCGTTTCACTCGAGCTACTCAAGACGTATTGTTCAAGACCGAGTTGTTCTGATTCACGTTCAAATGCGCGACGAATCAAAAAGAGTGTTCGTTCAAATGTCAATCCTTCCATCGCCTTTGCACCAATGAAACATTGACGAATGACTGGCTCCGTGCGGCGGGCACCCGACCCAAGCACTTCTGACTGAACAGGTACAGTACGCCATCCTAAGACGTCTTGTCCTTCTGTCAAGATGATGGATTCTAATGTTCGTTCGAGTCGCATCCGTTCCCGTTCCTCACGTGGTAAGAACATCATGAAAACGCCATAATCCCCTTTTTTAGGGAAGGAAATGTGGCGAACCGTTTCACGAAACAAACGATCTGGTAATTGCGTTAAAATACCCGCTCCGTCTCCCGTCTTCGCATCGCTTCCTTGTCCACCACGATGTTCCATTTGACAAAGCATGGCCAATGCATGTTCAACAATTTCATGACTCGCTCGTCCTGTTTGATGTGCGTAAACCCCGATCCCGCACGCATCATGTTCCATACGAGGGTCGTATAATCCCTGCTGTTCAGGGTACTGATGAAATGTCATGGTAGCACTCTCCTTGCCTTCTTAATTTTCTGTATATTCAGTTAAATTATACTTTACACTCTTTTATGTTTATTCGCTACTATGCATAATCACCATTTTATTTAACCTTTAAAGATAGAAATACCATATATCAACATTGATAACGCTTACATAAACATGGATATTCATTCAATATTTTTTTTAGTTGAATTCTACACTTTGTGCGCGTATTACTTTGCCCGAACATAAGATTCCGTGGTATTTTTAACTATGAAAAGAGTTATTGATCATGGAAGTAGAGAGAGGAATAATACGATGAAAAAAACAATGCAATTTACGGGTCTCTTGATCGCAGGAAGCTCGATCTTATTAAGCGCATGTGGTCAGCAAGAGGAGAAGGCAACCGCATATGACAAGATTCAAAAAGATGGCACAATTGTTGTCGCGACGGCTGGTACACTTTTCCCGACATCTTACCATGAAGAGAAAAACAATAAGTTGACTGGATTTGATGTCGAAGTCGTCAAAGAAGTAGCAAAGCGTCTTGATTTGAAAGTGAAATTCAAAGAGATGTCATTCGACGGTATGTTGACAAGCGTCAATACAGGTCAAGTCGATCTCGCTGCTAACGACATTACGATCACCGATGATCGTAAAGAAAAATTCGCGTTCTCAAAACCATATAAATATACGTATGGTACGGCAATCGTCCGTAAAAGTGATT
Organism: Exiguobacterium sp. A1_3_1; assembly: GCF_048985645.1. NCBI lineage: Bacteria > Bacillati > Bacillota > Bacilli > Caryophanales > Exiguobacterium > Exiguobacterium sp. A1_3_1. The sequence goes on from NZ_WBYY01000014.1 coordinate 23,359, forward strand.
TATCAGGCATCAAGTCTCTTGAAGACTTGAAAGGTAAAAAAGCTGCCGGAGAAGCTACAACGACATATATGCAGATTGCTAAAAAATACGGTGCAAAAGAAGTCACGTACGATAACGCGACGAACGATCAGTATCTACGAGATGTCTCAAATGGTCGAACAGACGTCATCTTGAATGATTACTACTTGCAAACACTCGCTGTCGATTTCTTCAAGGACTTCGATATTACGATTCACCCTGATATCGCTTATAATCCAAGTCAGGTTGGTTTAATCATGGATTTAGATAACAAGGAACTTCAATCCAACATTAACGAACAACTCGATAAAATGAAGGAAGATGGCACATTAAAGGAAATTTCGAAGCAATTCTATGCTGGAAAAGATGTCTCTCAAATGCCTGACGTCAAAACGACGATCGTCGATGTGAATTAACGATGTCTTCGATTGATTGGCGGTCCGTCTTCAATCCGGAATTGGCGGTTGAATCGTTTCCTTATATTTTGAGTGGACTGGGACAGACGCTATGGATTTCCTTGCTCAGCATGACCATTGGTCTTGGAATTGGTTTGCTCCTTGCCCTTTGTCGTCTGTCTAGGCTTCGACTTTTACGTATCGGAGCGAGCGCCTACATCTCGTTCATGCGAGGTGTTCCGATTCTCGTGTTGCTGTTCATGTTGTATTTCGGACTGCCGGTCATCAATATTCAACTGGACGCGTTAACAGCAGCAATTACCGGTTTTAGTTTGAATAGTGCTGCGTACATGGCAGAGATCATTCGTTCTTCCTTACTATCGATTGATCGTGGTCAGGAAGAAGCGGCAGCTTCGCTTGGTTTATCGCGATATCGAACGTTCGTTGGTATTATTTTGCCACAAGCGATCCGAATCGCCATCCCACCGCTTTCAAACGTCTTGCTTGATCTCGTCAAAGCCTCGTCGCTTGCTGCCATGATTACTGTCCCTGAAATATTTCAAAAGGCAAAAATCGTTGGTGGGCGTGAATTTGATTATATGACCGTTTACTTTGTCGTTGCGTTCATTTACTGGGGAATTTGTTCCTGTATCGCAGTCATCCAAGAGATTCTCGAGCGTCGTTTTGCACGGTATCTCTGATTCATTATTTCGCAAACTGTTATACAAACAGGCGATGGACCATGTCCATCGCCTGTTTGCTTTTTAAATTTTTACTGATTGGTTACCCTTCCCGATACATCGCTAAAAAATGTTCGAGTTGCCGCGGTTGTAGCGGTCGATGGAAGAGGTACCCTTGCAACGTATGACATCCTAACCGCTCGAGCAACGCTGCCTCTTCTTCTAGTTCGATTCCTTCTGCGACGATCGTCATATCTAATCGTTTCCCTAATTGAATGATTGTCTCGATCATCGCTCGTTTTTTTTCAGAATGAATCGCTTCTTGAACGATTTCTTTCGGAATCTTCAATTGATCGAATGGAAGTTCAACGAGAGGCTGCATAGAGGAAAAACCGGTTCCGAAATCATCGAGTGCAATTCGAATTCCGTATAAATGGAGCGCATTCAATGTCTCAATGATTTGTTCCGTTCCCTCGATGAAGATGTGTTCTGTCATCTCGATTTCAAGGAGTGATGGTGGAAAACCTGTTTGTTTTAAGGTCGTCAGTACTCGATCTGTAAAATCAGGTTGTCGCAATTCCCAAGGCGAAACATTCACTGAAATCGTTATGGGTTCCTTCCCTTCTTCCAACCATACTTTTCCTTGTAAGCAAGCTTGTCGCATGACCCAGCTTCCAAGCGTTTCAATGAAACGTGTCCGTTCCGCAAGTGGAATGAACTCATTTGGCGGAACGAGACCATACTCCGGGTGATTCCAACGAATTAATGCTTCCACTCCTGTGATTTGACGCGTTCGTGCATTGACTTGAGGTTGAAATAAAACGAAGAAATCACGATCCAACTCTGCATCGTACAAATCGCGTGTTAATTGAAGCGCTCGCTTTCGTTCATTTTGAGTCGCTAAATCTGTAATCGCATACGTATTTTTTCGATTTGCCTTTGCTGTAAATAATGCAATCTCTGCATCGTTAATGACATGGTCTGTTGTTTCATCGTTCATGTATGAAACACCGATACTTGCAGTTACATTAATCTGCTTAAAATCGATTTGTACACGTTCTGCTACACTCGACAAAATATCATCACAGAGCACGCGTGCATCGTAATGGTGTGGTGCATGCAATAAAAAAGCACTTCCACTTGCTTTCGCAATTGTACAGTCCGGAAAGTGATTCATCAATCGCCGGCCAATGATGTGTAACGAGCGGTCTCCAGTTCGGTATCCGAATGCATCGTTGACTGTTTTGAAATCGTCCAGATCAACGAGACAAATCATATCACCTTCTCGTTTCTTCTTATCTACTTCAATCACAAATGAAGATCGGTTTGATAAACCTGTCACAGGATCCGTGAATGCTTGTTCTTGTAAACGGGCTAGGTAGTCAATATTACGTTCAAGACGGGTGACGTATTGATTATGAATCAATAAACTAATGATCGTCGCAATCAAGATAAGTCCAATGCGCGCGATGTGATCGGATGCAAACATCGTGGCATTTTCAAAAGATGGAGTATGATACCAAATATAGAGAAGAGAAATCGTCGTAATGCTCGTTGCATACAGCAACATTGTCCGATTAATGACGACTAATGACGCTAAAATGAAAAGAAGTGCACATGCCCAAACCGTTTGGACACCACGATCGATGAACGGATAATAAATGTATGGAATCAACAAAAAAACACTCGACATTATATGTGGCTTTAGCCGATCTGACAGTGTACTTTTACCAATGAAGTATTGTGCTATTCCAGCACTCGCAATGACGAGAGCGCGAATCCAATCCTCCCCATTTAAACCAGAACGACTAAACAGGTTAGCAACGATATATAAAATGGCACCACAACTCGTCAATACAAAAATGATCATCCCGAACAACTGATAATTTGCCCGGATTTCTCGATGATATTGCAAACTATTGGAAGAACGTCGCTGTGTGTTCACCGCCATCCCCTCTTTCTAGTTCCTGTCGGTTATTTTCCTTATCAGAACCAAAACAAAACCTGAATTTTCTAAAAATAATAAAATAATGGGAAGTCATGATTTTGATTAGAATGGGAATAGATAGGTATAGAAAGGAGCGATTAACTATGTCTCATCTACTGTTTATTGAAGCCAACGATAGCACACATCAAAAAAAAGGCATTAGTTCTGAATTGAACGATGCTTTCCTAAATGCGTATCGTGAGCATCATCCTGGCGATACAATCACGGTTTTGAATTTATTCGAGGAACGTCTCCCCTTCTTTGATTTAAAGCTTGCGAATGCGGCAGGTCGACTATTTAAAGGAGAGGAATTAACGGGAGATGATGCGATCCACGCACAACGGCTTCAAGAATATTTAAACGGATTCTTAGATGCCGATAAGGTCGTCTTTTCATTTCCGATGTGGAACTTAACAGTTCCTGCACCGCTTCACAACTATATGGATTATCTCGCACAGGCTGGTCAAACGTTTCGTTACACAGCTGAAGGTTCGATCGGACTGGTTGAAAACAAACAAGTGTTGTTGATTCATTCACGCGGTGGCGATTACTCGACAAAAGAGAAAGCACCAAGTGAACACGCTGTTCGCTACATGTTAGACTTATTAGCATTTTTCGGAATTGATGATGTATCGACAGTCATTTTAGAAGGGCATCAACAATACCCCGATCGTGCATCTGAATGGATTGAACAGGCACTTCTTGCATGTAAAAAGACAGGTGAACGATTCTAAATACGAAATAAAACAAATGAACTATTTTTTTCAAGTAAGATTTTTTCATGAACAGGTAGATTAAAGGTACGGAATAATGAGTACGCCATTGTAAAGTCTTTTTGGATGTCAGAGGGGTTACGATTCAAAATTTTTTTGAAGTAACCTCTTTGATAATATAGTTGACCTAAAAGTTGACCATCTTCAATTTGCAAGCTCTCTTGAATGCCTTGTTCAGTAATCTCTAATCCAAGTTGATTTCGATTTTGTTCAGATAGTTGTTTTGCATAGTTGTAAAGAATCTTAATACGAACTTTTTTCAGTTCAGTTGTGTCATAGTTAAACCGAAGCAATTCTTGAAAGCTATTTTCTGCTGAATCAAAATCCTCATGCTCAATAAAAGAAATCGCGATTGCCATATGAATTCTTAAATAAAGCGTTGGAGATTTGAATTGTAATGACGTATGCATCAATAATTGTTTAAATTCACCAATGGTTTCAAGATAAGTTCTAAAATTTCGTTTTTCATGAATGATAATTTCATAATACATTGCTAAAAATTTTATCTCATCGTAGTCTATTTTGTTTTTTATATCATCAATAATCATGCGGGCTTCTTCAAATTGATGACTTTGTAACAACCTCAATAATTGTTGATCATAAGATGTAAACATATCACTCCGAAGATGATCTTCAAACAACATGGAGAGCGGTACCTTAAGACGTTTTGCAACTTGTTGTAACCAATCAATTGTTGGTGAATTTTTACCATTTTCTACTTTACTAATTTCGGCTTGACTACATATTCCCTTACATAATTCAGCTTGAGTCATATTTTTCTCTTTTCGAATCCGTTTAATTTCATATCCTATTGATGAAGATAAATGACTCATACGATCTCCTCCTTCATCTATTTTAAAGTTCAAAGTATAAAAAATCACGTTTACCATTTAATACTAGTTCAGCGTGATTTCTATTGTCTAACGCGTGAAATATGGTATACGCGTGAGTAAATGCTTCTTGAATGTCCTTACGTGGATAATCTAACTTTTCATAAAAACAACCTCGTTGATAAAAAAAATGACCTAACAATGACGTATCTTTTCTTTCTAGAGATGATTGAATGCCTTTTTCCGTTATCTTCAGTCCCATTTCAAAATCTGATTGAAAGTACAGTTGCTGCGCATAGTTATACATAATTTTAGATTTTAGTTTTATCAAATCATATGTCATATAATCATACTCTAATAATTCTTCATATATTTTTCGCGCATATTGATATTGGTGATTTAAATAATAATAGTTTGCGACAGACATTTTAATTCTTAAGAAAATAGATGGGTATTCGATTTCCATTTGTTCTTGATCTGATAAGTAAAGTAATTGAGAAATACAAGTACGGTAGTCAATATCTTTTTTACCCTCACGAGCTACCCACTCAAAATAACGAATTAATAATTGAACAGAAGAAGGTAAATCATTTGGTGTTTGTTTAATGAAATCAAGCATGTCATCATAACGATGTCGTCTAGAAAAGTCAGACAATTGTCTATCAAATTGATGAAATAGACTGGTCTCATTCGCATCAATGAAGAGATGAGCCGTTGAAGTATGGAGCTTTTGGGATAACCGTTGAACAATATCTATCGTCGGCATGATTTTTCCATTTTCGATTTTACTCAATTCCGCTTGGCTACATACATCTCTTGCTAATTCTGTTTGCGTTAAATTTCTTTCGACACGTAGTTGTTTAATATGTTGACCAAATGCTTCGATTTCCAAAATTTCTGCTCCTTTCTTGTAGTTTCATTTTCACTTAACAGCGTGTTTATTATTTGATTAAGTATACGGAGAAATCAGTTTATGATTCCGAAAAGTTTTTCTTAACAGATAAACAAGATAGCGAATTTTATGCACTCTAAAAAACAAGATATAGTATAAGATTTCGCATTGGGACAAGCGCCTATATAGGATTACTTTTAAGTCTACTCAAAAGTAAATAATAAGTGTTCCTCTTTTAGATCAACAACTTTTTGTTTAGTCGATTTAAGCTCTAATGCATGCAACAATGTATACGCAACTGTATATGTTTTTTGAAATGAATCTATTCCTACCGCTTCTTGATAGTTACCTAATTGAAAATACAAATGCCCTAAAAGAAAAGTTTGCTGATGAAGTAAACATAATTCAATTCCTTTTTGAATATATATTTTTGATTCTTCAAACAGATCTTGATACAAAAGGATTTGGGCATGATTAAAATAAATTTTGATTAAAGAGGTGACATATAATGAGCTATTAAGACTCTCTAACAAAATTTCGATATCCAAATAAGAATTCGTCGTTAAATGGAATAGCTTATGTTCAGCATATAAATTGGCAATCGCGGTTTTGATTCGAATGAACAAAGTGATTGATTCGTTTTGAACATCCCGTTCAATTAGAAGGTTATTTAATAGGAAAGTCGCGGTCCTAAAATCATACTGATCCTGTTTCAAGTCGACGATGATTCGAAAATATGCATTTAATATGACTAACTCAATATTTTCATTATTATTGTGCTTAGAAATGTATCTCTTGATTTGCTCATACTTTTCATCTCGAAGTAGCGCTGAAACAGTCTGATCAAAGCGTTCCATTTCTTCGTTTTCTTGAAGTTCTTCGAATAAAAGTGCAATTGGAACTTTTAATCGAGTGGCAATTTGCTTCATTAAATCTACAGTGGGTGAATTCAAACCATTTTCAATTTTACTAATCTCAGCTTGGCTACAAATACCATTACACAGTTCGTTTTGTGTCATCTGCTTTTCAATACGCAACTGTTTTATTTTTGTACCAATCGATGAAGTTAGTGAATTCATCTTCATCATTTTTCACTCACTTTCATCTATTGGGAATAGCAATAGTTCTGCTAAATGCACTTCAAGAATTTTTTGGTAAGCATGATTATTTGTTGCAATAAAAAAGGAATAGGCAATGGTATATGCCTCTCTAATATCATTATTTGCAGCATGTAATGATTCTAAAAAGAAACCTTTTTGATAATAAAAGTGACCAAGATATGTTAAATCTTGTAGTCTTTTTGTCTCTTCAATTACTTGTTCAACTTCTTGCAATCCTTCTTCAAATCGCTTTAGTCTATACAAATTTCTTAAATAATTGTACATGATTTTCATTTTAATTTTTTTATATTCACAGGTCTGATATGGCATTTTTAATAAATCTTCATAAATTTGGTGAGAATGCGCATATTCCTTATTATTCGTATAGAGAACAGCAATTGCCATTTGAATTCGAATATAAAGAAGAGACGACTGTTCCATGATTTTCTTTTGCGCAACTAATTGAAGTAAGGATGTAATGCATGAACGAAAATCAATATTTCCTCTTTCATATTCAAGCAGGACTTGATAATAATGAATAAAAATTCTAATTTCAAATATGGTTGTAGAGTTAGAATATTGAACTAACTCTGCTGACATTTCCCCATACGTTTTTTCTCTAAAATGCCGTAACATTTTTTGGTCAATTTCGTTCAACTTTTGCGAGACCTGTTCATCCGCAAAAAATAAAGAAATGGGTATTCGTAGTTTTCTAGAAATTTGTTGTAATAAATCAATTGTTGGAATGTTTCTTCCATTCTCGATTTTACTAATCTCAGCTTGACTACAAATATCCTCACACAGTTCCTTTTGAGTCATCCGTTTTTCTAATCGTAACATCTTAATTTTTTTACCAATCGATGAAGTTGGTAAATCTATCATTTTTTGTTCACTCACTTTCATTAATCGGAAATAAGAGGTGATCAGAAAAATAGGTTTCAAGGATTTTTAGATAAGAGTGATTCTGAGTAGCAATGAAAAAAGAATAAGCGGTCGTATACGCTTCTTTTGTTTCTGATTCAGATGCTTTTAACGCCTCTAATAAGATTCCTTTTTGAAAGTAAAACTGTCCGAGATACGTTAAATCCTGCAATTGTTTTGTCTCTTCGATGACCTTCTCAACTTCCTGCAACCCTTTTTCGAATCGTTCAAACTCTACTAAATTACGTATGAAATTATACATGATCTTCATTCGAATTTTTTTATATTCTCTTGTTTGATAAGGTAAGTCTAATAGTTCTTTATAGATTTGATGGGCACGACTATATTCTTCGTGGTTCGTATACAAAACAGCAATTACCATCTGAATTCGTGTATAAAGAAGAAATGATTTGTCTTTGATCTGTTCCTGTCTGACAACTTGTAATAAAGCTGTCTCTTATACACATCTCCGAGCCCA
>NZ_WBYY01000015.1:0-31223 GCF_048985645.1 Exiguobacterium sp. A1_3_1
GTCTTCAGGAATGTCGCGATGCCTTCTGAGACACGATCGACTTTTCCAGAGTCTGCCGTTGAGGCGAAATTCTCGACGTTGTACGAAGCAACCGTCAAGCGTGATTCCCCCGTCTTGATGTTCGTCGGTTGACGCTCCACTTCGCTCGTGACGAGTTTCGGAAGGTCCGCTGCTTTGGCGAGTACTTTATAAGCCGAATAGTTATAGCTCATGACGCCTTCGATTGTTCCATCGAATGTATCACCAGCTTTCGCACGGTACGACGAGCTGCCCATCTCGACAAATAGACGTTCTGGGTTGACATTATCCTTCGTCAGGATTGGTGTGCCACGTTTTGTGTAGACCTTGTTTGCGTCTGTTTGTGTCCGAACTGGGATTGTTCGGTTTGCTTGCGGCCCTGTGACGATTGCGTTCGGTAAAGCGACACGCATACCTTCTAAGCTTTCGTATAAATCGATCGCATCTTCTTTTGGATCAAACTGCGCGAAGGAATCATTGTCGACGACTTGCGTCGGAATCAAGACCCCTTTATCACCAAGAACGATACTTGCTGGTAAGCCTTCATTAAGCGCACCCTTCACGAGATTGACCGTACTGATTTCCGTGACAGCAAGGTCTGTATCTGCTTTATCGCTGTATCCGCCAAGTAACCACTCTTTGACATATCCTGTCGTCGCGATCTGTTGTCCAACAGCAGCACCATGGTTTTTCGCATAGACGAGAATCCCTTCCGATGTCCGGCTGTCGTTATCCGGATTCGGATCTTGCATGTAGAAGTTGTTCGCATCGACGACGTACGTGACGACACCTGTCGTCCGGACGAGCTGTTCTGCATAAGGCGACGTATGCGCAATACCTTGGATGTTGCTGATTTTCGTGATTGGTGGTGCGATATAGTACTTGAATGTCGAAACCGCTGACGTTTTACCGTCCTTGACGGCAACTGCTTGAATCGTCACTTCATCGTTGATTGTAATCGGTGACGTGTACACCGGACTGTCGACAGTTGGTGTCGTGCCATCGACCGTATAATGAATCGTTCCTTCACCTGATAATGTCACTTGATCTCCACGTTCAACTTCACCGACTGGAGAAGCTGTAGGTGCTGCAAGAACGTCGCCCGCTTCTGTCTGATGACTGCCGAGATTCGTCAGTGTATCGACCGGGAAGCTCGTCCACTGTGATGGTTCGTACGTTTTAGCACCAGACGTGACGCCGGCATTCCGGACGAGTGTCGTATCTTTTGCGAAATCCGTTGATGAACCAAGTGGTCCGATGATATCAAGAACAACATCACCCTTTTTCAGTGCGATGGGATCATTTCCGTTAAAGTTCAATGATCCCGTCGTCAATTGTGCTTTTGCTTTGATGTCCGCATTCGCACTCGAATTCGCGATGACGAACGTCTTCCCTGGATCCACTTTCCCCGATAGTGTGATTTTCGCTTCTGACGGTCCACCGTTCGTATATTGAACGAGTGTATAGTCTGCTAAATCAATGATTTGCCCCGACCCATTATATAGCTCGATTGCCTTGTTATTACTTGTTCCTTCTATGTATTCAGACAAGATGACGCCTTCGCCTTCTGCCCCGACAAGACCCGCTTGTGGAAGGATTCCTGCTGTTAATACTCCGGCCAATGCCCACTTTCCAAACGTACTGCCGTATTTCATGATGAGACCCCCTATTGAATTTTCTGACACTTCTTCATAATATCAGATTATATTCTCAATAGTGTATATTTTTCGTAAAAAAAGATACCATCCTTCGTAAATGAAAGAAATGGTATCGCTTACAACTTTTTATTGTTCGTCTTTGTGACTTTCGTACCATTTTTCAGCTTGCGATGTTGCGATCGGAATGGCGCGTCCCTCTTCATAGCCGTCTTTTAATAACGCGTTCGCGATTTCGATCGCTTTCTTTCGAAGCGGCGGATCAAAGTTCTTGAATGACTCCGGATAGTCGTTCTCATTCCATGGCATGTCGTCACCCCCTTCTTTCAGCATTACCCGAAAAAAGGCACAAAAAAAACGCCTCATCAGCGTGTCGTTGTTTTTGGTTGTCATGAGAATCGAGGATTACAGGTGATCAAAACACCTGAAACGACGAAAGCCCTACCTCTCTTTCGTTGTTACGGCTCCTTGGCCGCGCCAGCTGAATCAAGCATTTTAGCAAGAATCGTGATGCGTCTGCAACGGACGCATGATACTGGGATTTTTAGAAATAGCTCGGGAATGAGCGGAAAAGTATCGATTGGAAGGTTTATCTTGCTGGGTCAACTTCTCCTCGTAGTATGAAGAAGGACAAAATAAAAGCGATGACTTATGTCTGACTCATTTGTCAGTAGCGGTCTAAAAATCCTGACCTGTCGATTTAATTGTATGATATGGATTGAAGATTCTCACATGAGTGATCATCCCCGATTCATGACTTATATTAATCTATCACACTTTCTTTTATAAAGTCAATCTTTCTTTTTAAAAATCGTTTTCTCCTGTCTCAGAATTGGAGTTGCACCTGCCGTAAAAGCCGAGTATCGTGAAGAGGACTTATTATTATAGAAGAAACGAGGGAAATCCATCATGTCGAATCGACTTATCCATGAAACGAGTCCCTACCTATTGCAACATGCTCACCAGCCTGTCGATTGGTACCCGTGGGGCGAAGACGCCTTCACTGCCGCTCGAGAAAGCGGCAAGCCGATCTTTTTATCGATTGGTTATTCGACGTGCCATTGGTGCCATGTGCTGTCTCATGAGAGCTTCGAAGATGAAGAAACGGCACGACTCTTGAACGAACGCTACATCGCAATCAAGGTCGACCGGGAAGAACGTCCTGACATCGACCATGTCTACATGACGGCGGCTCAAGTCATGAACGGACAAGGTGGCTGGCCACTGAGCGTCTTCATGACAGCGGACCAGCAACCATTTTACATCGGCACGTATTTTCCGAAGACGCCTCAGTTCAACCGCCCGAGTTTTCGTCAGGTGACGCTTCAGCTCAGCGAGCAATTCCGCCGTTCACCAGAAAAAATCGCACAAGTCGGTCAGAACATGTCGCAAACGCTTCGCGACGTATTGCAGCCTACGACGTCTACCCATACTTGGAATGAATCCATCATTCACGAGACCTTTGATCAAGCGATGCGCCAATTTGACCGTCAACACGGTGGATTCGGCGAGGCACCGAAGTTTCCGTCGCCAGCCCTGCTTCGTTTCTTGCTTGATTATTATCAATTCGCGGAAGACGAAACAGCGCTCCATATGGTCATGCGGTCACTGATTGCGATGCGTGACGGCGGGATGACGGATCAAGTCGGCTACGGTCTGTTCCGCTATACGGTCGATGCCGAGTGGCAGATTCCTCATTTCGAGAAGATGCTGTACGACAATGCTTGGTTTGCAACCCTATGTATCGAGACGTACCAAGTGACCGGACAAATACGCTTCCGACGTTACGCGGAAGAAGTACTGACATTCGTAGAGCGTGAGTTGTCTGCACCGGACGGCACCTTCTACGCCGCCTTGGATGCGGATAGTGAAGGAGGCGAAGGACATTATTATACGTTCACGGCTTCTGAACTGACCGACTTACTCGGACCAGACGCGCTGTTCCCGCGCTTTTACCATGCCTCCCAGTCCGGGAACTTCGAAGGAAGGAATGTCTTTTACCGGACAGGACAAACACTCGAGATGTTCGCACGTGAAATCCACTTGTCACCTGCTGAGACAGCAGCGCAACTCGAACGCGAGCGACAAATTCTTCTTCGTGCGCGAAGTGAACGCCCGCGACCATTTTGTGATGATAAGCGCCTGACATCGTGGAACGCGATGATGATCTCGACGTTCGCTAAAGCCGGTCGTGTCTTTGGTGAACCGCATTATACACGTGTCGCCACGCGTGCGATGACATCACTCGAGCGATTCGTCCGCACGGAGAATCAACTTGCTGTTCATTACCGAGACGGACAAGCGACCGGTCACGGATTCCTCGATGACTATGCATATTTGATCGATGCACATCTTGAACTATTCCAATCAACACGACGGGCGCTTCATCTAAAGGAAGCTTTAGCATTCGCAGATGTGCTGCAGGACCAGTTTCAAACAGCAGATGGTTATTTTTATCTGACGTCGTCACGCTCCGATGAGCTACTCGTTCGTCCACTCGATCTGTATGATGGCGTCACACCTGCTGGAAATAGTATTGCCTTAAACGCCTTCTTCACGCTCAGTCGTCTGACTGGTCGTCTCGTTTATCAGGAAAGTTCCGAACGGGCGCTCGCAGCTTTAATCGAAGAAGTCGAGCAACAACCGACCGGATTCGCCTCACTTGTCGGTACCTTCACCTACCGGCAGATGGAACCGAAGGAATTGATTATCTTGATTCCAGAAAACGTAGACATCCCGGTCGAAATCGATCAACTGCAACAGATGCGCTTGCCGGAAGTCGCCTTGTTAATTGGTACGAAGCGTGACCTTTTGCCGCACGTCTCTTTGCTCGCGGATTATCCAGAACCAGAAGAGCCAACGGCGTATCTCTGTCATGATTTTACTTGTGAACGCCCGACGACGAATTTAACAGAAATCCTCGCACGTCTCACTATCTGATCCTATTCCCTCTTGTTTAAACAAACAGGAGGGTTTTTCAAAAAACTAAATCCCTTTTTTCAAAAAAACCCAATATTTTCTTCATAAAAATCCGATATGGTCGATAGTAGGAATAGGCATAAGTACGTACACCTTAGACCAGACATCCTAGAAGCCGATTCCGTCCGCTTGGACGAATATCTACTAGGAGGAAAGATACTTTGAATACGACATCCATCTCGAAACCTTTGAAGGTGTTCGCGAGTCTTCTTATCGTGTTTAGCATCATTCTATCATCTCTACCGATAGTGAACGCAGCAACAACGAAAGTAACGGCTTATCGTCTATCGGCAGATACGGATCTGTATGATAAGACGACATCTTCACGGAAACGCTTGTTGACGATCAAGACCGGAACGGTCGTTTCATCCGCATATGATGCCGGAAGCTACAAAAAAGTAACATATGGCGGAAAAACGGGATATGTCGCTTCAAAATATTTAGTGTTGTATGAGAAAAAGCAAACGATCTCTGGACAACGCTATATCGTCTCTACGAATACGGCGATTAAAAATGCGGCACGCACGACAGCAACGACAATTGGTACCTTGCAAAGTAAAGATGTGTATTATACGACACAACGGATTACCGATCCATACGGCAAAACGTGGTATCGCCTGAACTACGCAGGAAAAACAGGATATGTCCCATCTGGTGCCACTCCTGTTTCCTATCAGAAGATTGCGAACGAAACATCACGTACGACGGATACCTACACGCTACATACTTATGCAGGAACGGGTTATCCAAAAGTCGAATCGATTCCAGTTGGGACAAACGTTGAAGTAGTCGGAAAAATCGACGGCTGGTATAGCGTTCGTCACGGCAAAAATAGTGGATACATGCACCGTGACGCTTTTTTACAAGTCTCTAAACAAAGTGTCAAAACGATTCCTACTACACGTGTTCTCTTGAAGAAATCCGTCGAAATCAAAGCATCTGCCTCTTCGACGAGTAAAACGATTGCTTCTTTAAAAACAGGCGATGCGTATTACACGACGACACTTGCAACGGATTCTCGAGGTAGCACGTGGCACAAAATTAAAAAAGACGGTCAAACCGGTTATCTTTTAGCGAATCAAGGAACGATCGTGAATTATGAAAGCCTGAAGAACGTCTCTTTCGTCACAACAGCTAAAACGACACTTCGCTCTTATGCAGGCAGTTCGTATGCAGGAATCAAGTCGATTCCGGCCGGTGCGAAACCGCTCGTCTCTGGTCGAATCGGTACATGGTATCGTGTCACGTACGATGGTGTAACAGGATATGCATCGGCTTCGACGTTTAAGACAGCAGCCCTCGTCCAAACCATTTCAGGTACACGTTTCGCCGTCACATCATCCACCGATATCTTAGTCGCTCCTGAAGCAGATGCGTTTAAAATCGCTACGCTTCAAGAGGGTGATATCTATTACACGACACGTCTCGTCACACTTGGTTCTAAAAAATGGTATCAGATCAAAAAAGACGGAAAGACCGGTTACATCGCTTACGGAACAGGAGAAAAAGTCTCCTATCAAGCGGATGCCGTGACGATGAAAACAACCGACGCTACAGGATTAAAGTCTTATGCTGGCGTATCTTACGCTTCCATCAAGTCTATCCCAAGCGGTACGAAGTTATCCGTAACAGGGGCTATCAATGAGTGGTACCGTGTGACGTATGCAGGAAAAATCGGATATGTTCATCAGGATGATTTGAACGAATATATCGTAACGTCTACGATCTCAGCAGCGCGTTATGTATTAAATACATCCATCGACGTCAAAACGACGTATCAGGCGGATGCCGATACATGGAAGACGCTAAAAAGCGGAGATGTCTATTACACGACGCGCCTTGTCACGAACGGTCACGGTCAGTCGTGGCATCGTATTTCAGTAGACGGGAAAACAGGATATATCCGAGCGAATCAAGGAAGTCCGATTTCATACCGTAAGATTTCAGCCCATCGCTATAAGACGGTACAAACGACTTCTCTGAAGTCATATGCTGGTCCGACATACAGCGAAGTCTCATCGCTTACGAAAGGAACAGTCGTACAAGTGAATGGTTCAATCGGGACATGGATGAACGTAAGTGTTAATGGAAAAACAGGGTATATCGATGGCGCTCTTTTAACACCTTATACAGAAACAAAAAAGATTAGTGGCGCTCGTTTCCTCGCGAACGAGAACTTAATCATTCGAAATTCACCTTTAGAAGAAGCAACAGCACTTACGACACTAGCTAAAGGAAACGTCTACTACACGACTTCACTGATTACGTCACATACGAATAAACAGTGGCATAAAGTAACGATCAATGGAAAAACAGGGTATGTCGATACGAACGCATCTACAAGTAAGATTGACTATGTATCGAAAGATTCGTTATACGTCCGAGCTACAAGTCCTACTCCACTTCGCTCGTATGTCGGAAGTTCCTATCAAGTCGTGACGACGATTCCTTCGAACGTCGTCGTCAACGTCACCGGACAAATCGGCCAATGGTATAAGATTTCCTATCAAGGTAAATCAGGCTATGCGTATAATGGAACACTTGTAACGACATCTTCAAAACTAAATGTCTACAACTCCATTGCGACACCGTATACATTTGATAACTTCATCAGCACTCAAATGAAGTTAAATCCTTCACCTCAAACCGATTTGTATAAAAATAAGATGATGTATGTCAGCTCGATGTATGTTCGATTCGGTGGATCAGAAGACCCAGTCAATGGTACACTCGCGACCGTATCGTCAACGACACCACTCAACATCCGATCGGGTGCGGCGACGGATAGCCATATTTATGGACAATTCCAGCCGAAACAGATGATTAAGGTCTATCAACGAATCGGTGATTTCTATACGACGTATCCGCGTGTTTACACGTCTTCCACTGGATACTGGACACTCGGTTGGTTGAATGCACTCGAGTCCGATGTCCGGAACGTCGCTGACCCATTAAAAGTTAGCCGCTCTTCAAAGGAATTCTTCCAATTCCTTGATTTATCGAAGACGACAGGCGCATCTGCCGCAACATTAGATAAGATCATCAGTACAAAAGGCATCTTTGGTAAATGTACGACTGGAAGCTGTGGACAAGCATTCATCGACGCTGGTACAGCCTTTTCCGTCAACGAAATCTACTTGATCTCCCACGCGCTACTTGAGACAGGAAATGGAACGTCAACTTTAGCGAATGGCGTCATGTGGAATGGAAAAATGGTCTACAACATGTACGGCATCGGTGCTATCGATTCAGATCCAATCAACGGTGGAGCAAGAACAGCTTACGAAAAAGGATGGTTCACACCGGAAGCAGCCATCATGGGTGGAGCCGAATTTATTGGAACCCAATATATTCACCATGCATACAATCAAAACACACTCTATAAAATGCGCTGGAACCCAATGAATCCTGGTCGTCATCAATATGCGACAGACATGGGATGGGCAGCGAAACAAACGACTCGCATCTATGATTTATATCAACAAATGGATAGCTATACAGCTGTCTTCGATATTCCAGTCTTCGCTCGTTGAGGAAACGATGAAGCCGAGTCTTTAAATCATTGAAATGATTCCAACAAAAAAAGGAAAGACCGTTCTGGTGACTTCACTGGAACGGTCTTTCCTTTTTGATTGATGTAGAACGAAAAATGTCATCCTCCACTCCTACAGGATCAGAAAGCGCGCTCGGCGCTTTCGTCAGGGTTAGGTAAGACCCGGCAGACCGCATCAAATGCAGGGATGCCGCGGCTTACCTCCCGCCCTGAGGACAGGGAGAATGACCGACTCGTTCGTCTTGTGAAACGACAAACTTCGAAGAGAACCCCTGCATTTACGCGGAAGGGCTCCCCTAGCGTTCCATGTCATCGGCAACGATTTGAATATCAATCCCGCGGACATGACGCATGATTTCATTGATGATTGATCCGCGCCGAATTTCCTGCCAACGGGTCCGTGCGGATTGACCGAGGACGATTTGAGTGATGCGATGATGCTTGGCAGCTGCCGTGATCGCTTGGGCGATCGAGCGCTCGCCTTGGATTCGGATTAGAACTTCTGCTCCGAACAAGGAACCACTCTCGCGTACCATCGCTAAGACTTCTTTCTGTTTCGCATTCAATTGATTTTCCGCTGCCGGTAAAATCGTTAGGACATACAGTTCTGCCTTCAATCGACTTGCCATGCGAAAGCCGCGATAGATCAACTTCCGCGCGTTGTCGTTGAGCTGGATACAGACGAGAATTCGTTCTTGTAGCGACGCCGGATCTTTTTCGATCAGCAAACGTGATTGATAGACTTGATCGTCGACTTCGTCCGCGACCTGACGCAGCGATAGCTCACGTAAGCTCGCAAGATTCTGAAGCGAGAAGAACGAATTCAAGCTCTGTTCAATCTTTTCTTTTTTGTAGATCTTTCCTTGCTCGAGTCGTTCCCGTAACGTCTGTGGTGTGACATCGACGAGTAGAATCTCATCGGCTTCCCCGAGAAACGGATCCGGGATGCGTTCCCGCACTTCGACACCCGTCACTTCCTTGACTTTAAAGAGCAAGCTTTCGAAATGCTGGATGTTGACGGCCGAATAGACATTAATTCCTGCTTCAAGAAGTGCTGCGACATCTTGATAGCGTTTCTTTCGTACCGATCCTGGCGCATTCGTATGCGCCAGTTCATCGATCAGAACGATATCGGGGCGACGGGCAATGATCGCGTCCACGTTCACCTCGGGAAATGTCTTGTCCTTGTAGACGACTTCAAGTAGCGGGACTTGTTCGAGTTGCCCGACCATCTCCGCCGTCTCTTTTCGACCGTGTGTCTCAATCAGACCGATGACGACATCCTTGCCTTCAAGCGTCAATGTTCGTGCATCGGCAAGCATCTTATACGTCTTTCCGACACCAGGAGCTGAGCCGATGTACAGCTTCAGCTTTCCTCGTGTCATGACTTACTCCGATCAAGGGCTAAGTTCAAACGCAGGACGTTGACGTAATCATGTGTTCCTGCTTCCTTGGTGATCAACTTCCGTACTTCTTCACGCGACAGGTCGCGCGCGGTTGCGATACGCTTCGCCTGAACCAAAGCATAATCGACTGAGATGTGCGGATCGAAGCCAGAACCGGATGTCACGAGGGCATCGTCCGGAAGCGAAGCGCCGTCCACTTGGTTCTGTTTCTGTAATTCCGCCATCTTCGTGCCAAGCTCCGGGTTCGATGCTGCTAGGTTATCCCCAGCAGACGCTCCCGCTAATTGATCGACCGCTGATGGACGTCCGTGAAAATACTGTTTCGACGTGAACGGCTGGGCAATCAATTCCGATCCGATGAATTTTCCGTTTTCTTGTACTAAAGAACCTTCAGCTTTATCCGGTACGAGTAGTTGACCGAACAGGGTCAATAAAGCGGGAAAGACGATCCCGCATAACGCCGTGACGAAGACCGTCACACGAATGGCTTGTTTCATGATTCGTTTTCTCCTTAGAGGATGCTTGCAAGCAAGACATCGATGATTTTAATCCCAATGAATGGAACGACGACACCGCCAAGACCGTAGATCAGCAAGTTACGACCGAGTAATTGATCCGCCGTCATCGGTTTGTAGGTAACCCCCCGCATCGCGAGTGGAATCAACATCGGAATGATGATCGCATTGAAGATCAAGGCAGACAAGATCGCACTCGTCGGTGAATCAAGACGCATGATATTGAGTACTTCCATCTGCGGGATTGCGACCATGAACATTGCTGGGATGATCGCGAAATATTTCGCGACATCGTTTGCGATCGAGAACGTCGTCAAGGCACCCCGTGTCATCAAGAGCTGTTTCCCGATTTCGACGACTTCGATGATTTTCGTCGGGTTCGAATCGAGATCGATCATGTTCGCCGCTTCTTTTGCGGCTTGCGTTCCGCTGTTCATCGCGAGTCCGACATCGGCTTGAGCGAGCGCTGGTGCATCATTCGTTCCGTCTCCCGTCATCGCGACGAGGTGACCAGCTGCTTGTTCCTGCTGAATGACACGAATCTTATCTTCCGGCTTACATTCGGCGACGAAATCATCGACGCCTGCTTCGCGGGCGATCGTTGCTGCCGTCAATGGGTTGTCACCCGTACACATGACCGTTTTGATACCCATCTCACGCAACCGATCGAATCGTTCGCGCATGCCCGGTTTCACCGTATCTTTTAAATAGATGACGCCAAGGATCGTTGCGTCGATCGCAACGACGAGTGGTGTGCCACCAAGACGAGAGACCGCATCTACTTTCTCTTGCAAATCATTCGGAATGGTTCCACCTTGTTCCTTGACCCATTCTTGAATCGCTTGCCCCGCCCCTTTCCGTACACGGCGACCATCTCTTAAATCGAGTCCGGACATCCGTGTCTCTGCGCGGAACGGTACGATCTCTGCATCATCTAACCAATGTTGTTCAACAGGCATCGCGCGAAGTTCAGCGAGTTCAAGAACGGAACGTCCTTCTGGTGTCTCATCAGCGAGTGAGGCGAGGATTGCCCCCTCAAACGCCTGCTCGGCAGTGCGTCCGCCGACCGGCGTGATTTCCGACGCCATCCGGTTACCGAACGTGATTGTTCCTGTTTTGTCCAAGATGATCGTTTGGATATCGCCTGCTGCTTCGACCGCCTTCCCGCTCATCGCGATGACGTTGAAGCGGGTAACGCGGTCCATCCCGGCGATTCCGATTGCTGACAGTAAGCCACCGATCGTCGTCGGGATCAAACAGACGAGTAAGGCGATCAAGATCGGACCTGATAGATCAAATCCAAGGTAGTTCGTAAAGACCGGTAATGTCATGACGACAAGTAAGAAAATCAATGTCAAGCTCGTCAAGAGCGTTGATAACGCGAGTTCGTTTGGTGTCTTTTGACGACTTGCGCCTTCGACGAGGGCAATCATTTGATCGAGGAATGATTCACCCGGATTGCTCGTGATTCGAACTTCGATCTCGTCACTGACGACGAGTGTTCCACCGATGACCGAGGAGAAATCACCGCCCGCTTCCTTGATGACCGGTGCGGATTCACCCGTGATCGCTGATTCATCAATCGAAGCAAGTCCTTTGATGATTTCACCGTCACCCGGTACATACTCCCCTGCTCGGACGAAGACGATATCGCCTTTGCGGAGTGTCGCCGACGAGACACTTTGAATCAGTTGTCCGACACGTTTACGTGCCATGACATCTGCTTTTGACGCTTTCAATGAGTCCGCCTGGGCTTTCCCGCGTCCTTCCGCGATCGATTCCGCGAAGTTCGCGAACAAGACCGTCAGGAAAAGGATGATACTGACCGTTAAGTTAAAGCCACGCATCTCATCAATGAAGATCGTATAGCCGATTGCAAGCAAGCAGCCGATCCAGACGACGAACATGATCGGTTGTTTGACCATATTAACGGGATTCAATTTTTTAAAGGCATCGATCGTCGCTTGACGCGCGATCGAGCCACTGATTGCTGATTTGGATTGGTGTTCCGGCTCCCCGTTCGGTTGGTGTTCCTCGGGCGTCGGATGCATGATTCGTTCCATCATATGCTTTTATCTCCTGTTCACATCGTCAGCCAATCCGCGACCGGTCCAAGTACGAGCACTGGCAAGAATGTCAATGCACCGACGAGTACGACCGTACCGAGGAAGACTGTTCCGAAGAGTGGTGTGTCTGTCTTAAACGAAAATTCATCTTGCGGAACCGATTGCTTCGCTTTAAGCGAACCTACGATTGCAAGCATCAAGATCAATGGGATGTAGCGTCCGAAGAACAACGCGAATGATGTCGAGACGTTCCAGTAGACGTTTGCGTCGCCGAGTCCTTCAAAACCGGATCCGTTGTTCGCTGTCGCGGACGTGAACTCATACAAGACTTGCGACAGTCCGTGATAACCTGGGTTCGAGATGCCGGCGACGCCTGGTGCGACGTACATCGAGATCGCCGTTCCGACGAGAATCAGGAAGGGCGGCACGAGTAGCGCGATCGCGATCATCTTCACTTCGAACGTCTCGATTTTCTTCCCGAGGAACGTCGGTGTCCGACCGATCAAGAGACCTGTCAGAAAGACTGCGACAAAGGCGTAAAGCAAAACGTTCAGGAATCCTGCACCTGCTCCACCGTAAACGACGTTGAGCATCATATTGCCGAGTTGGATCAATCCTGCGAGCGGATGCAGTGAGTCGTGCATCGCGTTGACCGCACCAGTTTCAGCTGCCGTCGTGATTGAACTGTAGAGCGCCGTTCCGATTTGACCAAATCGTAATTCCTGACCATGCGCTGTTGGATTCGCAAGTAAGCTCCCTGCCATCCCGACCGTCATCATGATGAAGAGAAGCGTCATGACACTAAGGAACAGTCGCCCTTGTTTCGCTGAACCGATGATTTTACCGTATGCAATCGGAAGTGACATCGGAATCAGCAACATCAAGAACATCTGGATGAAGTTGACGAACTGGTTCGGGTTCTCGAACGGATGCGCTCCGTTGGCACCAAAGAAACCACCACCATTGTTTCCGAGCTGTTTGATGACTTCAAAAGCAGCGACTGGTCCGCGGTAGATCAACTGTTTTGCTCCTTCGAGCGTCGTGACGCTGACTGCTCCTCCAAATGTCTGCGGTACACCGAGTAGGATCATCGCTAAACCGAAGACGAACGAAATCGGTAAGAGAATTCGGAAGATGAAGCGGAAGAAGTCGGCATAGAAGTTACCGAGTGGTTTGTTCGCAAGACCACGAATGACAGCGATACAGACCGTGAATGCCATCGTCGGAGCGACGAATAACATCGTTCCGAGGACGAACGTTTGCGAGAGATACGAGAGTGCCTCACCCGAATAGTGTTGTTGATCGGTATTCGTCATGAAGCTGATCGTCGTATGAAGCGCCGTCGACCAGTCGAGATTCACAGCACCGTTCGGATTCAAGGGTAGACTGCCTTGGAAACGAAGTAGCAAATAACCACCGATGAAGAAGAACATATTTACAAGCAACAAACTTTTCGAATAGCCGACCCACGATTGATCGTGTTTCTTTTCATCGACGCCGAGTAACAACAGGAGTCGTCGTTCGACCTTACCGATTTTATCGACCCGACGCTCTGCGACAGGTGCGAAGTATACTCCAATGTAGCGACCAAGCAAGACCGCCGCGCAAAGTGCGATGACGAGAAGGATCCAAAATTGGATCATGAATTGAGTCCACATGTTTTTCTTTTCTCCCTATGCGATTAGAATTTTTCTGGATACATCAGACAATAACCGAGATACAAGAAGACGAGGCAGCCCGTCGCTAGTAAAAACCATGTCATTTGCGGTCACCTGCTCTCCACTGGACGCGTTCGATCAGATGAATCATCCCGAACGTCGTACCGAAGAAGAAGGCAAGCAATACGATACTCCACAGCTCTCCCATTATGAAATTACCCCCATATTATTCAATATTTTTACAATTAAACACGACAAAAAGACGATGTGAGGCGAAAAACGGCCCCAGCATCGCCTTGATAACTTGGCATACTGAAAAAGAGTCGTTCCCTCCTAAAAACGCCTGCGAGGTTAGCTGTCGGATTCGGGCATACCTAGGAATTTGCCCTACCTTTCCCGTTCGGAAAGGATTCACCCCGTGTCACATGTCGTGACGGTTGGGTCCCCCGCTTCAATCATGAATTCGGCGTACTTTGAGATCGAAGCATTAACATGTTAGTGTTCGTTGATGAGATGGATATTACTCCGATTTTTTAAGGTTGTAAATAGAAAAGTTGAAAAAAAAATAGTCTGATTTTTTAATGACTTACTTTTGAAAAATAGTGTTTTTCGTCCCTATGCTATAGAAGAAAAAAAACCGCAGAAATCGATTCCTTCATCTAAAATGGAGGAGCTCCATTTTAGCGAGAATCGTTCCGCGGTTTCATGAACAAACAATGATTATGATTGCTGATTCATTTTGGCATGGACCGTCAAAGGAGCTAGCATCGTCACCCATAGGGCAACCACTCCAGAAACAAGAATCACAATATCGCGTTCGAATCCAAGCGTCAGTAAGGTAATACAACTTCCGACGAGGACGAGACAAAGCGTCGCGATCATGACGAACCGCGATTGTTTCAACATTTTTCTCATGTGGCATCTCTCCTTTCCTTCCATATTCCTTTTCATCGTAACAAAGATTCGTCGAAAAAGCGTCGCTGACACCCGATTGTGATGTTTCTGTCATCTCGCAAGTAGCGATAGAAGACGACGGAAAAACGGATTTGTTACACTGGAGAAGTACTTAAAAAGGGGGAATCGATATGTTACAAGATCATTCATTTCAACGCGTCGACGGAACATCGGCATCCTTAAGTGACTACCCAGCTCAAGCATGGCTGATCGTCAATACAGCCAGCAAATGTGGCTTGACGCCACAGTTCGAAGGACTCGAGCAATTGCATCAAGATTACCGTTCACAAGGATTGACCGTACTTGGTTTCCCATGTAATCAGTTCGCGAACCAAGATCCGGGAACGGACGAGGAGATTCAGTCTTTCTGCCAAGTCAACTACGGCGTGACGTTCCCCGTCTTTTCAAAAATCGATGTCAACGGTGAGCAAGCACATCCGTTATTCGAAGAACTGAAAGCACAAGCACCAACGACGGACGGTGCAACAGACATCGAGTGGAATTTCACGAAATTCCTCGTGACCCGTGATGGAGAAGTGACGCGGTTCTCTCCAAAAACGAATCCAACTGATTTGACGGCAGCGATCGAACGATTGCTCGTTCAAGTCTAAAAAATAAGCTTCCCTCCTTCTATCTTGAAGGAACGGAAGCTTATTTTCATGTTGTCCCCGGCTCAAGACGACGACTGATCATCTCTTCTGCCAATCGTTTGACGTCATCGATATCGCGCATTTCCGTGAACGGATGCCCCCAGACGATCAGCTCTTCGATTTCTTCAATCGGTTGCGTCGTATAGCGTGTACCATCGGCAACGAACTCTTGCGCGATCGTTGATTCAAAGGCAGCGTATTTCAGAAGCCATGGTTTCTCGCTCAAGATTTTTTGCGCATGTTTCGCTTGCTTGAACGCAATATCGCCGACGAGGACGACCGGATCGAATCGTTCATGGAGCGGATGCGTATATTGAACAGAGATCAGCAATCCATGTTGGTTCGTTTTTTCTTGTTGCCGGACATACGTCCGAGTTAAAAAGTGCGGTACGAGCGACTCCGCACTCTCCTTCGTCTGATGGATGCTCAGACCATGCTCCGTTTGGACGACTTCCGGGAGAACTGGTTCGTATCCACGGTTTGCTAATTGTTGATCGAGCTCTTTGAACAACAGCAGAGTATGTTCGACCAGTGCTCGGACTTGGCGAAACGATAATTGAATCGATTGATTGATCATACGATGACCTACCTTCTCTAAAAGTATGGCAATATACAGTTATTTACCCAAACTTTTCCGACTTCATCCCTGTTCCCGTGAAAGTTCTTTTAGCCAGATCGAGGCCTGCTCTGTTAAGCGAGCAAACGTCTGCTCTTTGTCTAACGTAACGGGTCGGTCGATATGAATCGATCGACAATCCAGCGCACCGGGTATCTTTTCTTCGACGATACCCGCAAGAATAAGACATGGAACTTGAGCAATTCCAGCAGATCGCACGATTTCTCCTGTTATTTTCCCTAATTGACTTTGGCGATCGACTTTCCCTTCACCAGTCCAGACATAATCTGCTTTCCGTAATCGTTCCTCGCATCCTAAATACGCGAGGATGGACTGGGCACCCGACACGATCGTTCCCCCGACAGCATGAATCGCACCACCCAGTCCCCCTGCGGCTCCTGCACCTTGAATATTTTCTAGCTTGAGAATCGTTTCCATTTCTTTCAATCGTTGATCTAAACATTCAATCTCATTTCGTCGTAACCCTTTTTGGGGTCCAAATAGATACGCTGGACCGTCTTGACCAGAGTAATGGGAACGAACATCTACCAATGCCTCCAACGAAAATGGAGCGTCTATACATGCCAGCCGTCGCGTCTCGACTAGCGGATTCGTGTGAAACCGAATCGGACGATCTTCCGCATCTCGTAAAGAACATCCCATTTCATGTAAAAAACCAAGCCCGCCATCTGTCGTTCCTGTTCCTCCAAGAGCGACTCGAATCTTTGTCATGCCTTTTCGGCGTAACGTCTGGACGAGATGACCGACTCCTTTCGTGTGTAACAAAAATGGATCGTCTGTTTCATGTCTCATCGATAGTCCGCATATCTGTGCGACTTCAATGACGGCTTCCTGTTCATGTTGCGCATACATCACTTCACAAGGGCGTCCGGCTAAATCCACCGTCCACTCCGTCCGTATCTCATAGCCACCTGCCGCATACACAGCTAGTGTTCCTTCTCCTCCATCAGCGACAGGCGATTGATCGATGATCGCGGATGGATCCTGTTGAAGAATACCTGCAGCGACCGCCTCTGCCGCTTCTTTCGAAGCGAGGCTTCCTTTGAACGTGTCCATTAAAATCAAATGACGCATTCTTCACACCTTCTTTATAAGTTAATCCGACTTTTTCTGTAACCACTTACATTTACTTTTATGGTATGTTATTGTGTGTCGAAAATACCATTTACTTCTTTTTACATCTTAGGAGGTTTTGTTATGAATGTATCACATCTGTTTTTGAGAATGGCACGGTCCGGTAAAACGATCTTACCGAAACGCTCTTCTTCTAAAGAACGGAAGACTAGCAAACAGCAGATCACTCTTATGTCGGACGAACATGCTTTATCCTTATCGGGTCATCTGACCGATCCGGATTTAGTCGTCGAGTCCCTTTGTATTTATGACCGGAATCAGCTCCTCGTCACGGAGCTCGTGAATCATCAAGCACGTTCAACCTTTTTCCGATTCGAATTCAATCCATCCCATATTCACCTTCTGATCGACCACCTCATTCAGCATCAAGACACTCACCTAGAACAAGAAGATTTTTTAGAAGAATCAGCTCTTACACCTGAGACGTTACTGCCTCATGGTCGATTTTCCCTATATCTCAAATATCGTAAACCGCTTGCGGCCATTCCACGGGAAACACTTGAGAAGTGGCAAGAGAGCGGTCTTCCTTCGCGATCGACCATTACTAATGAGTCATATGTACGAGAAATTACATTAGGTCGTTTCTTACGTACTACTATTCCTTCACCACTCTCGCCTCTTTTTGATGAAGCGAAGCAACATCGCGTCTTTTTTTACACAGACTTGAAAGGAAACATCCGATTATTGCTCAACAAGGAACCCGTCATTAAGTCACGGCTTCAGATTGATCGGATCGATAAAAAACACTCTCACGAAACACATATCGAAGGGAAACTTTTTTCACGTCATTCTTTTTTAAAGAAAGGACAGCTCATCCTCGTCCATCGTGAAACCGGAGATCGGATCGCACTGCCTGTTGATTGGTTCTATGATCAAGAGGCAAGTCAACGTCGGTTTGGTCTATATCGCTATACGTATCGCACACAGATTGATTGGTCCGCCTTACAATCGGAGCGTCTTCTCCATGAAGGCATCTACGATAGCTTCATGGAACTGACCTACTACCATCGTCTGATCCCTCGCCTCGTCCGACTCGGAAGAGCTCGTTACATCACACGTCATCTCACAACGGAACTCACTGGGCGCAACGCGACACATACGATGCATGTCACACCTTATTTCACTGTCGGTCATCGGAATCTCTCGTTTGAATTAAGTGCGTTCACGAACGAAAATTATCGTTACCTTGAGCATATGATGACGTTTGCCCCTCTCTATCGTCTCTTTGCTGACCGAAAAACATGGTTGATCGGGGAAAGACCTTATAAAGCACAAGATAACGGGTATCACTTTTTCCGGTTCATGCGCGAGCAACATGCAGAACATCCTGCTTACTACGTGATTGATCCAAATTCACCTGAGTATGATAAGGTCGCGATTCTTGGAAATACCTTACCTTTCCGTTCGAAAGAACATATTTATCATTCGTTCATGGCAAGTAAATTCGTTGGAACCCATCATGCCGACTATCTTTATCCCCTTCGCTCACCGCGATTCAAGCGAAAAATGAAAGCCGACCGGATCTTCATTCAACATGGAGTACTGGGCGCTAAAAATATGGAGAATCAGTACGGCAAATTCGCATTATCGTTCGATACCGATCTCTTTTTAGTGAGTTCTGAACGGGAACGTCGATTGGTCATGCAGGATATGGGCTATCGTCAAGACGAGATTCGAATTACGGGGCTCTCACGCTTCGACGCCCTCTTGAACGGTGACACGCCCGTCAAACGGCAAATCTTGATCATTCCGACGTGGCGTTCGTGGTTGCAAACACCTATTCAGTTCTTGGAATCGGACTATTTCGCACAGTACTCCGCTCTTTTAGAACACCCGCGCCTCCATGAACTCGCACACGACCATGATTTGGAGATTCTGTTCTGTCTACATCCGAATATGCAACAGTACGCGAGCCATTTCGAGCGTTTCCCAGTGACCGTCATCTATCAAGGCGAACGGGATGTCCAAAGTTTGTTGAAGGAGAGTCTCTTACTCATTACAGACTACTCGAGCGTCGCCTTTGATTTTAGTTTCTTAGGACGACCGGTTCACTATTTCCAATTCGATGCTCGCAGATTCATCGGTCCGGTCGGTTCGCACCTTGATTTAGCGAAAGAGTTACCCGGCCCCATCTCGACTACAGTCGATGATTTAATCGCTGACCTCGAAGCGACGGCCTCACGTGATTTTGCGATGCTTCCGTCTTACAAGGAGCGGGCTGCGGTCTTCTTAAAACCAACAGAACAGTCTTATTCCGAAGATATCTACCAAACGATTCTTGATTACAAACAGCAGCGCCATGTTTGGGAAACGATACAAACAAAAGAAGCATCACTCGTGTTATTCCGACTTTTCCGTCGGAGTCGCTTCTATTTTCCGATCATGAAAATCAGCTATCGCTTGATGAAAAAATTACCGGTACAAGAAAATAAAATCGTGTTCGAGAGCGGGCTCGGTAAACAGTACGGTGATAGTCCCCGTTATATCTATGAAGAATTGCGTCGCCTCGGTAGCACCCATCAAGTCGTCTGGGTACACAATAAACGACTCTATCTCGGGGATGATCATGTTAACGTCATCAAACGTCTGTCACCTCGCTACTTTTATCATTTAGCGACGGCCAAGTACTGGGTGAACAATCAAAACTTCCCTCATTACATGACCCGACGTAAAGAAACGACCTATATTCAAACATGGCACGGCACACCACTGAAAAAGATGTTATTCGATTTAGAGGAAATTCATGGTCGAGACGCCGGTTATGTCGACCGTGTCACTCGCTCGATCCAACAATGGAGCGTGCTTCTCTCGCCGAGTAGTTATGCGACAGCGATTTTTAAAAGTGCTTTCCAGTATGAAGGAACAATCCTTGAATCCGGCTATCCACGTAATGACTTATTTTTTGCAGATGCTACGAAAAAGGTCGACGACTTGCGTGCACAACTGAACATTTCGCCGGATAAGAAGGTCATTTTATATGCTCCTACGTTCCGGGATCATCATGCATTAGGAAACGGAAAATTTTTCTTTGATTACCCGTTCGAATTCAGTCGTGTCGCTGAAGCACTAGGGGATGACTATGTATTCCTCATTCGGACCCATGTACTCGTGACGAAAAAACCGAAAATTCCAAGTGAGTATCGAGAACAGTTCCTCGATGTCACCAACTATCCCGACATCCAAGAACTCTATTTATTAACTGATTTATTGATCACTGACTATTCATCCGTCTTTTTTGATTTCGCCAATCTTAATCGTCCAGTCCTGTTCTATGCTTTTGACCTAGAGCTCTATCGCGATACGTTGCGCGGTTTCTACTTGGACTATCAAAAGGACTTACCTGGTCCGATCATTGAAGAGGAACTGTCCTTTTACGAGGCACTGGCGACGATTCCGTCTTGGTCGAAGGATTATCAAATAAAGCTCGATCATTTTCGGGAAACGTTCTGTGCGAAAGAGGATGGACTTGCCGCTAATCGCGTAGTACGCACCTACTTCTTGGATGATGCTCCACTCGAAGCGTCCGAGACAGCGGAAGGAATCTTCGTAACGGATCCGTTGAAAAGTACGTAAATGAAACAGTAAAGAACTCATCCATTATCAAGCTGGATGAGTTCTTTTTCATGCTTTGATTACGTTTTCAATTAATGATAAGATGGAAATGATTTCAATAAATAAGATACCGACAAGAAATTGAATTTCATACACTTAGGAGGACTTGTCTTATGGAACGTTGTTCACTTTGCGGAACACCTCTAGGCTACGAGGATGACGCGTGCTCCTATTGCCAGCATCCCGTCATCGCACGGAAGCGTCCTGAAACGGAACCGACTTCATCTGCATTTCGTCCTGTTCTACTATGCATAATCATTTTTTTCGTCTTAATGACCTCGAGTTTATTTTGGTATATGACGAAAGATGCCTCTTCTTCAGAGGTCGTACCTTCTCCAGTCCAGACATGGAGTCTCTCGGAATGGTCAGATGAACAGGTTGCCTATAATCAAACCTATTCGAAAAATAAACCGCCTACATCGTATGATGTATTACGTTTCGTCCGTCAGTATACAGGAACCGTCCCTGAACTCATCACCTTTTCAACACGTTATGATTCGATCGAGACATTCTCTTCGATTCAATATATGTCTTCTCGCGCATTCAAATCTGAACTTCAGGCACTGACCGCTCTACGCCAAAAAGCAACTTCTGCTGCACCACCCCGCATTCACACAGTTGAATTCCAGGATTTTTCATCCGATGGTTCCATCTATGAACTTCGTACGCTAGAAACGTATCAAACGACACAAGGAAACGAGCCTTCATTTGTCACCTATCGCGTGCAGTATCGTATTCAACTGCATACGGATCATCTCCAAATCACGCACACTACACGAACTGAGGTGAAAACATGAGATATACATGGATGCTTCTTTTCTGTTTGATTTTATCAGGTTGTAAAGAGACACCCTCTAACGTTCAAAGGGAAATGGAGAACGATGCCTACACTCAAGTCGTCGAGCGCGCGACAACTGAGCAGGATAGTCAAGCGGCTCAAACGATGGTGAAGTTGGAGCAACAGTTCGCTAGCTATCATTTCAAAGAAGTAATCCGAACTGCCCGTACGATTGAACAGTCTGATTTAGCGCCGGATCACCCGATTCGTGAACGGGCTCAGTTGATTGAACAAACCGCTCAAGAGAAAATCAAGCAAGTCCGGCAGTTTGAAGGAACGTATGAAGTGGAGCGAAGTACTTTCGAAAATGAACCGTTTGAAGGGAGTGGTCGTATCCACGTTTCGTTTGATTCACGAAATACCTTTGTCGCATCCCTTCAATTCGATCACTTCGGAACAGCTGGATCTTTTCGAAACGATACAGAAGTCATTCGATTCGAGCCTGACCTTTCAGCTCGCCTTTTCTTTTCAGAAGGAAGTGTGACCTATCGATTCGTTCGTTCCTCGCTTCGTCTGACCTTCGAAGGACCAGGCGGAAAAAAGACGTATCAGCTTTATGAGGTGACGTGATGGTAGAAGACCCATTCCTCGATTCCATCCATAGAAAAGCCGTACTCTTCTTGATTCCAGAGTACGGCTTTCGTTCATCTCATCACATGTTGATAGATGTGATGACAGAGTTCATGAGTTTCTAAACTATCTGAAGCCGTGACGGACGCAGACGGCTCACCCGCTATCGTTTTCAAGAATGCATCAATCAACGCAATGAATCCTCTTCGACTCAATGTCGATTCCCAGTTATCTAGCGGATAGACAAGCGTTCCTTCACTCGTTTGTCGTTCGTGCATCGTCACGTCTGTAGCGATCCGCTTTTCATGCGGTCCCATCACTTCTACCCGCTCTTCCGTGACACCATTGTTCCGGTTCATCACTCCGATGGCAGTAATTCCATTTGATTCGAATTGAATCGTAACGTGATGCAACCCACTCGTATCCTGCTTACTCCGGATATGCAGGTTTTCGATTTTTCCACGTCCCGTCAAATAGCGCAGCGTATCCGCAACATGGATGAAATCATCAAACAAAAAAGGTTGCGCGCCCTCAACAGAAGGCGTTCGATTTTTTTGCATGATGATCATATTCGGGGATTCAACTTCTAACAGGCGACGATGTGCGGACGCGAATCGTCGATTGAATCCTGTAATGAACGGGACCTTCTTTTCCTCTGCCAATTGAACCAGCTCCCGAATTTCCTCGATGTTCATCGAAATCGGCTTATCGACGAATACAGGCACTCCTGCTTCAAGTGCTTGCTTCGCTTGTGTTGCATGCGCTTTTGTTGCGGAATGAATCATGACAGCATCCATTCCCTCTGACAACGCCGCTTCTAAAGTCGGAAACGTACCTGAAAAACGATACATCGATTGCCATTTTTTCGCTTTTTCCTCTTCGCGCGAAATCAAATGAATGTCCACGTCTTCTCTTGCGGCATATACAGGTAAGTATGCTTTTTGTGCGATATCTCCGATACCTACTACGGCTAATTTCATCTACTATCTCCTCCATTCATCTGCTCCATTATTCCCTTTTCATCACTATTATATTCGAATGCATCAATTTTTTTGAAAACAAGTGAATTTCCTTTTTTTGTTTTATGATGAATCTATATTTTCAAAAAGGAGGGAATGATTTTTTATGAAGCCATTTTTTCGAATGAGTCTGATACTCCTGATCCTGTTTACACTTTTCCTACCAGCTTTACCGGCGCAAGCTGCCAGTTATCAAGTCGTCGTCACATCCAAATCCGGAGGAAATATTCGTTCTAAACCAAGTACGAGTTCCTCTGCAACTATCGTTCGCCTCGCTGCGTATCAATCGAAATTCACAGCAGTATCGTATTCGAACGGTTGGTACAAAATCAAAGATGGCGGCACATACCGTTATCTGTCCAATCAAGTCGCAAAAAAAGTGACCGGTCCGAGTACATATGCTCTCGTCGTCACCTCTAAGTCTGGCGCGAACATTCGCTCCAAACCAAGCACGTCCTCTAGTAAGACGATCGTTCGGCGTGCTGCTTACAAGAGTGTGCTACAAGCAGTCTCCTATTCCAAAGGATGGTATAAGATTAAAGACGGAGGAAAGACACGCTACGTTTCCAATCAAGTCGTCCGAAAGAAAACAGCAGCTAGTAAATACCCGGTTGCCTCTTTACGCTATTTTCAACTCGGTTCTACTTCCTATATTACGACGAAACAAAGTAATGTCCGACGGTATCCGGCAAGTACGACCAAGTTGTTGACTGCCATCGTCGGATACGAAGTAGCCGCTCGAAACGGTACACTGGATCAACCTTTTACGCTCACGTATTCCATGATTTCAGTACCGTATGGTAGCAGTGTGGCGAGTTTACGCTCGGGAGATCGTGTCACGATGCGCCAACTCTTGAATGGCATGTTGATTCGCTCGGGTAATGATGCCGCTAAAGCGATTGCCGTTCGGACCGCGGGTTCTGAATCAAAGTTCGTTTCGTTAATGAATAGTCGTGCTCAAGCACTCGGCATGACAGCAAGTCATTTTTCTAATCCACATGGTTTTCATGAATGGAATCACTATACGACAGCTGCCGATATGCAAAAACTCGCGAACACATACGCGAATTATAGCTACCTGATTACAGTAAGCGGTCGAAAATCATATAAAGCAAGCATCAAAGGACCTTACGCTCGGACGTTAAAGTGGTATCACACGGATAAAACCTTACCTAAGGAACCTCGTATTTATGCGAGTAAAACGGGATATACTCCTGAAGCGAACAATACGCGCGTCTTTTTCCTTAAAAAGGGGAATGTCCGTTATGGATTGGTCACACTCAAAGGTACTCCCACTCAAACGGAAACGACACTCCGCTCTGTCTTGAAACAATAATTGCTCAATCAACAACCTGATTCCCTTTCCGGGAGTCAGGTTGTTTTTCATTTTGTCTCTAAAATTATGCTTGCGCTGAAAACGAATTCATCTTAGAGTTAAGTTTAGAATCAGACGTCTGACGTCTTAATGAAGGAGAGTTTTACGTGGGAAATGTCAGTTTGTTATTTGGGGGCGTCGCGCTCTTTTTAAATAGTTTGACCTTGTTCGGAAAAGTCGATCTCCGTAGCGCGGGTGTCTTCAGTCTCATCACCGGTTTATTGCAGACGTTCATCGCAACCTATCTCGTCATTGGTGCCGCTGGCGATCCAGCGTTGACGTTCGGATACGCGAGCATCTATCTGTTTGCCTTTACGTACGTTTACGTCGGGATCACGTTCTTGTTTAATCTCGACGGGAGCGGGGTCGGTTGGTTTTCCTTGTTCGTTGCGATTGCCGCCTTGTTTTATGCGTTCGTCAGTTTCACGACGAATGACATCATCGGTAGTGTGACGTGGTTGTTCTGGGCGTTGCTCTGGAGCCTGTTCTTTCTCGGAATGGGAATGAATCGCCCGATTGATGCAATCACTGCCCGTGTCGCCCTCGTCTTGAGCTGGTTGACATTAATCGTACCGGCACTGATCGGGCTTCGATTCGGCTACTTCAGTTCAGCGTATCAATGGTTATGGAGCGGTGCTGCCATTCTGACTACCGTCTATTTCCTCTATACGATGATGAAATTCTCGATGCTTCGGACGATCCGGTCGTCGTGAAACGCTAATCGATTCATCAAAAAAAGATGTCCATTTTCGGTTATGAATCGGAGATGGACATCTTTTTTTGTTTTATTTGTAGTATACGTCAAACGAAAAGCAAAATAATTTGTTCGCTCGACATCGCTTCCTAGGGAAAAACAAGCAAGAGTGACCCTGCAGCGAAGCGAAGCGGTAAGATGCTTGTCCCAGGAAAACGATGCGAGACGAACAAAGCATACGCTCGTTCTTGCCTCATGTCATTCCAATGCTTCCTTTAGTTGAGCTTGAACTTCTTTCAACGACTTGTCCGTCGGATGCCAGTAGTAGATTCCGTCCGATTCGATTCCCCCTTTCCCGTCGAGTGATAAGGTCTCGACATTTCGTAAGGCATCCCGGTAATCCGTCGCGACGGTCCGGGCAACGGAAAATGGTACGTTCGTCTTGACGTTTTTCCCGAGTGCGTCGAGGACAGCATTGAAGCGACGAATCGAGAAGTCCTCCGTCATCTTATCGGTGACCGCCTGAACGACTTGCCGTTGACGGATCTGTCGTCCAAAGTCACCGCGTGGATCATCATAGCGCATCCGCGCATAGGCAAGTGCTTCTTTCCCGTTCAGCGACAGTTCCCCTTTTGGAAATTGCATCTCATAATATGAGAAATTGATATCGTTCTCGACGGTGACACCATCGACGGCATTAACGAGATCCGTGAACCCTTCTAAATTGATTTCTGCGAAATAGTCGAGTCGGATATCCAGCAGATGACTAACCGTGTCGAGTGCCATCTGTGGACCACCGAAGGCATACGCATGATTGATCTTATCGTTCGATCCATTGCCGATGATTTCTGTTTTCAAATCACGCGGGATACTGATCATTTGGCTCTTATTCGTCTTCGGATCAATCGTTACGACGATGATCGTATCACTGCGTCCTGTCTCGTTTTTTCGTTGATCGACGCCGAGTAATAAAAAGGAGAGCCCTTTTTTCTGTTCGACCGCTTTCTCTGTCTCGACGCTCGCCTTGACTGGCACTTGGACTTGAACTTCTTTCATCGTCTGGCTCGCTTTATGGTACACATACCCGCCTGAACCGAAGAGAAGGAGCAGGCATATCCCCGTCAGTGTCAACACGATCCATTTCCACTTCTTCATCATCCATTCCCCTTTTCTTCGATCTGAATTCAGGACGGTCTCTGCGCTTCAAGTACGAGCAACGCATTGCGCCAGCTACCGAACAAAGCGGTGATGACGCCGATGCTTGGCGCATCACGTCCGATGCTGAACCGTTGGTAACTTGCGATCGTCAGATGTTCCGTTTCTTTTGCAGCTGCGGCGAGCACGTCGAGTACCTCCTCTTCCCGCCAGCGTTTTCGCGGAAATTCGATGCCGATGATTTCAAGGGCGTTTGACCAAGAGCCGTACCGGCGAGCAATCGTTGCGACGGTCGGACGATTTTGACCAGCCGCCCACTTCGTGTAGGTCTGGCTCGTCAAGACCGGCAAGGCACCTTGCGCTTCAAGTAATGACTCGATGATCCGTTGTTCCATTTCCTGGATGCGTTCCTTTAAGATATCCGCTTCTGACAATGCCTGCTGCCACGAGTTGAATTGATGGACGATATCCGTCAGGCTAGGTGCTTGCTTTTGTTGCGCCCATTCGCGGTACGTCGCGCTCGTGAAAGGATCGAGTTCCTCCCGTGCCTGACGCAAGGCGTCAATGATTTCCGATTTCGTGAACGTCAAGCGGGCTTGTCCGATGCCAGCTCGTTCCAAGGCGATCTGCCACGACCCAAACAGCATCAGGATTTCCGCGACGCTTGGATGAGTGGTGTTCAATTGCCAGCGGAAATAGGTATTGGCCGTCAATTCATTCTTCCCGTTCGCAGCGAGACGGAGTGCGTGGATCGCTTCCTCCATATCGCGCATGACGATGTCCCCTTCCCATATATTCATGACTGGACGTTCCGGCGTACGTTCGTCTGTAAGGTATGACGAACGTTTCGGATGACGACGGCTTGTTCGGTGAACGTCATTTGTGAAGCAGACGGGAGGCAGATTCCGTCTTCAAACAGACGACGGCTGACATCCATCCCTTCTGCTGTGATGAATGGTACGTCGCGATAGACGGGCTGCAAGTGCATCGGTTTCCAGACCGGACGGGACTCGGCATTCACCTGTTGTAGCGTCTGGATCATTTCGTCGCGTTGCACTTGACCACCTGGTAAGAGAAAAGCACTGAGCCAACGGTTGGCGAATGTTCCGGTCTGCTCGACTTGCGACGTGACGCCGCCCGGTGCAAAGGCACGTTCATAACGATCAAAGATCTTCCGCCGCGCATCGACGCGTTGATCGATGACTTCGAGTTGACCGCGTCCGATCCCAGCAGCGACGTTGCTCATCCGGTAGTTGTAGCCGACTTCCGTATGCTCGTAATGGAGGACCGGTTGTCTCGCCTGTGTCCCGAGATAGAAGGCACGTTCGATCAAGGCTGGATCATTTGCGACGAGCATTCCACCACCTGACGTCGTGATGATCTTGTTGCCGTTGAAGGAGTAGATCCCGAACGTCCCGAATGTCCCCGTCATCCGCCCGTTGACGCGTGTTCCAAGTGACTCTGCCGCGTCTTCGATCAACGGAACATCGTACTCTTCACAGAGCGCAGCGATCTCCTCGATTTGTGCCGCGACTCCGTATAGATGAACGACGATGACGGCTTTCGGAAGTTTTCCTCGCGTTGCCGCCTGGATCAACGCGCGTCGGAGTGCGACGGGTGACATGTTCCATGTCTCCTCTTCCGAATCGATCAGGACGGGACGAGCACCGACGTAACGAATCGGATTCGTCGAAGCGATGAACGTCAAGGACTGACAGAAGACGTCATCCCCCGTCGTGACACCAAGCGTCGCGAGTGCCAAGTGAATGGCTGCCGTACCACTGCTCGTCGCAAGCATTGCGCGAGCTCCCGTGTAGGCTTGCATCTCTCGTTCGAAGGCGTCGACGTTCGGTCCAAGCGGTGCGACCCAGTTCGTCTCGAGTGCTTCCGTGACGTAACGTGCTTCTTGACCACTTAAGTGCGGGATGGAGAGCGGGATGTGTTTCATGATGTTTCCTCCCTTCGAGGTGACAGCTGACGGAGCGGCGTCCGGTAGATCGGGAACCACTGTCCTGTCTCGATTTCCGGATGTTGTTGTTTGATTTGTCGCGCGAGCCGGTCATAAATCGTCGGATCAAGAATCGATGTCCCGAGTCCAAAAAATGTTCGATTCGCTTCACCAAAGGATCGTTTGTAGGCGAGTAAGCTATCTGCATCGGATCGTGTCGTTCCGCCACCGAGATGTAACGCTTGAAGACCAGCTTGTTTTGCCCAGCGAATCATCTCCGCGAATAATAGATGATTCGGGCGAAGCGACAAGTAGGCAGGATCTGAAGCACCGAGATGATAATGTGCGAACTGGCGACCCGTCAGGACGATGCACCCAGCGATGATCCGCCCCGCTTGTTCGGCAAGCAACAGGACATTTTTGATCCGTCCTTCAGCGAAGTGATCGAAGTAGGTCTGATCAAAGTAATACCGCGCATCGGCTTGATGTTTATCCATCGTCATCTGATAGAGACGGGCGAAGTCGCAGTACTCTTCCGGACGTCCGAGGCGAATCGTGACGCCTTCGCGGCGTGCTTTCCGGATGTTACGTCGCGTCATTTGCGAGAATCCACCTTCGATTGTCTCGAACGGATCCGTCAGCTCAAGTGTCACCGTCGGCTGCAAGATATC
The DNA here is from genome assembly GCF_048985645.1 of Exiguobacterium sp. A1_3_1. Taxonomy (NCBI): domain Bacteria; kingdom Bacillati; phylum Bacillota; class Bacilli; order Caryophanales; genus Exiguobacterium; species Exiguobacterium sp. A1_3_1. Next base: position 29,108 of record NZ_WBYY01000015.1, read on the forward strand.
CGTTTGATGGCACCAGTGTTGACCGAGTTCCTGATTGTGTAGCAAAGGGTGGAAACGAACCGTCTCGGTGACGATTCCGGTTTCACGACAGTACTGTTCGAATCGCGCGCGGGCTTCGCGAATCTGATCAAGTGACCAGATACCCATGAAATAAGGACCACCATAGCCGTACGGCGTCGTGATGTCCTCAAAGCGTGTGCCTGGAATCGGTCGCCGCAAGTACGGATAGATCAACGTCCCAAACTCCGTCGGATAATAAAATAATTCAGGAATCTCATCGGGCCCCTTCGCAAGTTCGAAGTAAGCATGTTCGTAATAACAATCGAGTTGATAGGTCGCGACAAGTGCGTCCCATTCGCGTGGATCCCGAATCAACCGTTCATCGCTTAGCGACATCATGGGGAACACCTCCGTCGAGACCCTTGAACTCACCCATGCCGGTCTGGTGAGCCGTCGAGTTCCCTTCTGACGAGATGACCATTTTGAACGTCTTGAATAGGATGTAGAGATCCAGTCGGAATGTATGATTGGCTGCATACCATTGATCTTGCTCGAGGCGTTGCTGCCACGTCGTTGCGTTACGACCGTGAATCTGTGCCCAGCCTGTCAGACCAGGTAAGACATCGTGTCGTGCCATCTGCTCCTTCGTATAGTGGTTCAAGTAGCTGACGAGCAACGGACGCGGTCCGACGAAACTCATCTGTCCGCGGAGGATGTTTAAGAACTGCGGGATCTCATCAAGGCTCAAGCGACGAATCCACTCGAGCGATGCCGGAATCCGGTCCGCATCCGGAAGGAGTTTCCCTTCGGCATCCGTTTCATTCGTCATTGTGCGGAACTTATAGATCTTGAACAATTCTCCCTTATAACCAGGGCGGACTTGATTGAAGAAGATCGGTCGTCCAAGCTTCGTGTAGATGACTAAGGCGACGACGGCGTAGACAGGAATCAAGATGAGGATGGCGATCAGACTAACCGTGAAGTCGAATGTGCGTTTCATGATGACGTCCTCCTTTTACATAGCTGAAAAGAGATCAAGTTGTCGTTTGATGACGTCGGCTTCGTTGAAATATTTCATGGCACGGTCAAATCCATTCCGTCCCATCTCGTTGGCACGGTCAGGATGTTCGACGAGTGTATTCATCCGTTTGGCGAGCTTCGCGATGTCGTGGACTTCAACGAGATACCCCGTTTTCCCCTCGACGACCTCTTCGCGGCAGCCGCGGATGTTTGTTGCAATGACGGGCTTTGCGCTCGCCATCGCTTCGATGATCGAACGTGGGACGCCTTCGCGATGCGATGGTAAGACGAAGGCATCGACTTGTTGAAACAAGCTCGGTACGTCTTCGACGAACCCAAGGTAATCGACATTCGGAATCTCGCGAATCCGTCGTAAGAATAAGTGTTTCGTCGTCTGATCCCGCTCGCTTGCCATCATCTCACCAGCGATGACGAGACGGGCTTCCGGGTGGCGATAGACGACGTCCTCGAACGCATCGAGCAGTTCGAGAATCCCCTTTTCTTCGACGATCCGACCGATGAAGAGGAACGTAAACGGCGCTCCGGCTTCACGTGGTCGTGGGTAGAAGCGGGTCAAGTCAATCCCATTTCCAAGGTGCATCAGGCGGGTATTCGCCTTAAAGCGTTTGCGCTGAGCGAGTTGATAATCTTCTTCGCTTTGGAGGAGAAGGTAATCGGTCGCGAAACGAGCTAGCCACTTTTCAACGGAATACGTCAGCTGGTACGTCACCCGCCCCATCTTCTCGTGGAAGTAAAAGCCGTGTGCCGTGTAGACGATATGCTTCGTTCCGGCCCGTTTTGCGGCGACGCGTCCGAGGGCGGCAGCGACTGGTGTGTGGACATGGACGGCGTCGTAGCCGTCCTCCTTCAAGATTCGTGTGATTTCTTGGATCGTCCGCCAGTTACTCGTCCAGTCGATCCGGCGCTCGATCGGGATGTCGTGCATCCGGAATCCCTTTGCAGCCAGTTTCACCGAGGCACCGGTGTCGGCACAAGCAATGCCGACGTCGTGCCCGGCGTTTTGTAAAGCGAGTAAGAGCGGCTGTAACATCGTCTCTGCCGTCGTATCAAGGGCACCTGTCTCTTATACACATCT
>NZ_WBYY01000016.1:0-30235 GCF_048985645.1 Exiguobacterium sp. A1_3_1
TATAAGAGACAGTCATTGAAGCATGTGAACAGCTCGCGAAGTGGCAACAGACGATTAATCCTGAACTGACGATGGCAATCAATATTTCACCGCATCAGTTCCAAAGTGACTCTTTTATTCGAACGTTGCAACATATCGTAACGGAGCGACTCGTTTCACCATCTTCCGTTACGCTGGAGATGACAGAGAATATTGCGATTTTACAGACGCAACGAACGGTCGAACGTATGCACCTCATCAAGTCGTTCGGCTTCCGTTTATCGATCGATGATTTCGGTACCGGTTATTCTTCTTTACAGTATCTCAGTGCTTTTCCAATCGACGAATTAAAAATTGATAAAGTATTCATTGATGGTCTGGCGAAAAATGACCATGCCTTGCTGGATTCCATCATTCAACTTGGTCACAACTTAGAGTTGAATCTTGTCGCTGAAGGTGTTGAGACAGAACACGCGTTAGATTATCTAAAAACAACATCGTGTCAGCATATGCAAGGGTTTATTTTCTCTGAACCTCTATCTGTACAGGATATCGAAAAACGATTCTTAGCACCTTAATCAAAAAAGAAGTCACGGTGGATAACAATCACCGTGACTTCTTTTGCATATCATTTCTTACAACTGAATTTCTCCTACAACCATTCCGTAAACGGCTACTCCTGCTAAGACAACGAGGATCATACTAGCAATCCACTCATAACGTGACATGCCCGTCCGTTGCTGTTCTCGCTCTGCTAACGCGTACGCGAGAATCCCTGGAGCATAGACTAATGCCGCGATGACGATGTACCAGATACCCGACGCATAGACGAGCCAAATCGAATACGCTGATGCGATGACAGAGAAAAGTAACATTTTCTGATTGCGTTCTTCGCGCGATGTCCGAATGCTATACAACGCTGATAATAGGTACGGTAATAACGCACAAATCCCGGCGATACTCGATAAGACAAGATAGGTTTGCGCTGAGAAAAGCGCGATTCCTGCGACGACTTGTGTCGCGATCTGTGTAATCAACAGCGCACCGACTGGAGCTCCTTTTCGATTCGTTTTTGCGAATGCTTTCGGAAACGCACCGTCTTTCGCCACAAGATACGATATTTCTGATGCGAGAATCGTCCATCCGAGAAGTGCGCCAGATAGTGAAATAATCAAACCGATCATGATGATCGTCGCACCGATTGGTCCAATCGCTGCTTCTAATACATACGCCATCGTCGGTTCTTTTAATCCAGCTAGTTGTTCTTGACTAAGCACTCCGAGTGATAGAACAGAAATCAAGATATAGATGACTAACACTCCAACGAGTCCTGTTACCGTCGCTTTTCCGACATCACTTCGATTTTTAGCACGACTCGACAAGACGACTGCCCCTTCAATACCAACGAACGCCCAAAGCGTGACGAGCATCGTTCCTTTTACCTGATCGAAGATCGAACCGAGTTCTGTTCCCTTTCCCCAAATATCTAAATTAAACGTTTTGATATTAAAGGCAATTCCTACTAAAAGGATGAAAATCAAAATCGGAACGAGCTTTGCAATCGTCGTAATCAAATTGACGAGTGTCGCTTCCTTGATTCCGCTTGAGACGAGCCAGAACAATCCCCAAATGACGACCACACTCATCAAAAGGAGGAATATTCGATTTTCTGCTGCGAAAATCGGGAAGAAATAACTAATCGCATTAAACACGAGCGTGATATTCGCAACCGTTCCAATCCACGCCGATACCCAGTATCCCCACGCACTGTTAAAGCCGACAAAACGTCCAAATCCTTCACGCGCATAGGCATAAATGCCGCCTTCGAGCTCTGGTTTACTATTGGCGAGATGCTGGAATACTAACGCGAGCATGATCATTCCGATCCCCGTTATACTCCATCCGATGAGGATAGGTCCTGCACTTGCACTTTGGGCCATTGCACCAGGGAGGTTAAAAGCTCCTCCACCGACCATGGACCCGATGACCATTGCCGCGAGCGCAAAGAAGCCGATTTTTTGCTGATTCATGATGAGACACTTCCTTTTTCCGTATATCTATTACATCTTACGTATATTCATTCGAAAGACACAAAAGTCATTATAACAAATCACCTTCTAAAGTAAAGAAAGGATTTGAGACGAATGAACTGGATTCATGTATTTCAGCTCGAAGACCTTCTAAAACTCCTATTGGCTGCTACACTTGGAATTTTCATCGGATTCGAGCGTGAAATTAAAAATAAACCGGTCGGTATACGCACTAGCCTCGTAATTACCCTCATCAGCTGTCTTTTAACCATTGTCTCTATAAAATCCGTCCTGCTCTATCACGATATGGCGACTCATGTCCAGATGGATCCGATGCGCCTTGTCGCGCAAATCATTACCGGAATCGGATTCATCGGAGCTGGTGTCATCTTACGACGACCACATGATATCGTCAGCGGACTAACAACTGCCGCCATTATATGGAGTGCAAGTGGGATTGGGATTGCTGTCGGTGCCGGATTCATTTGGGAATCGATTTTTCTCGTTCTCTTTCTCTTTTTCCTATTAGAAGGTCTGACTTGGGTGATGCGTCACATCAACAATAGTCGATTTGAAGCGAACGTCCTCGTCGCACATTTACTTCTTCCCGCCGATCTTGATCCATCCGACATCATCTTCGCCCTTGAACAAAAAGGTGTTCGGATTACGAATATACGCATGCGAGGAAATCCAATTCGATTAACATTACGGATGTATTCCCCTCATTCGCTGACCCTATTCCTACTTTATGACTATTTAAAATCACTTGGAATTAAGGATATAGACCTTGATCAGTAAGAATTATCTGAAAATTTATGTTGCATTTTTAATCACTTTCACTTAAATTAACAATATGTTCACATTTTTCTGAAATATTTAAAACTAACTCTCGGGGGGTCATCGTTCCATGAATAAACCATCGAAAATTGCTTTTGCTGGACTATCCAGCATTGCACTACTTGCTGTCGCTGCATGCGGGCAAGGAAATGATGAGAATGCAAGCGGCTCGGATTCGAAAAATAAGAAAAAGGAAGTCACGCTCGTTTCGACGACAGATGTACCTCAGCTCGATCCGACGAAAACGACGGACTCGACTTCCATCATTGTTACGAACAACGTCTTTGAAGGACTCTATCGTCTTGACGGCGATAATAAGCCAACACCTGGAATCGCAGAAAGTGTCGAAGTATCAGACGATAAAAAAACATACACGTTCAAATTGCGTAAAGATGCGAAATGGTCAGATGGATCAGCTGTCACAGCAGATGATTTCATTTATGCTTGGAAACGTGCACTTGATCCAAAGACAGCAGCAGAATACGCGTACATTTTACAAGATTTGAAAAACGCCAATAAAATCATGGCTGGAGACGCTGAACTCGATGAACTCGGTGTCAAGAAAGTCGATGACCAAACACTTGAAGTACAACTCGAAGCTCCTGCTCCTTACTTCCTTGGCTTAACGAGTTTCCCAACGTACTTACCATTAAAGCAATCATTCGTCGAAGATAAAGGCGATAAGTTTGCGACAAGTGTTGATACAATGGTCTTCAACGGACCTTTCGTACTCGATAAGTGGCAAGCGAACGCTGGGTGGACATATAAGAAAAATCCGGATTACTGGGATAAAGCAAGCGTCAAGATGGATCAAATTAACGTTAAAGTCGTCAAAGAGATTTCGACTGGCGTCAACCTCTTTGAATCAAAAGAAGTCGATTTTGCACCGATTACATCGGAGTTCGTCTCACAGTACGAAAAATCAGAGGATTACAAGACTCGTCCAGATGCTCGGATCAACTTCCTTCGCTTTAACCAAAAGAATAAAGCATTGAAAAACAAAAACATTCGTAAAGCACTTGCACTCGGTTTTGAGAAGCAAGGGATTACCGATGTCATCCTAAACGATGGATCAAAACCAGCGAACTTTATCGTTGCGAAGGATTTCACATTTACACCAGATGGCGAAGACTTCCGTACGAAGTATCCGGATCTTCAAAGCTACGATGCAGATGCAGCGAAAAAAGCTTGGGATGCTGGTTTGAAGGAACTTGGTGTCAAAACAGTTGAACTCAGCATGCTCTCACGGGATGAAGATGCTTTCAAGAAAGTCTCTGAGTACTTAAAAGGTGACCTAGAGAAACATCTTCCTGGTTTGACGATCAATATCAAACAACAACCATTCAAAAACTTCCTCGATCTCGAATCGAAGGGTGATTATGACATCTCTGCAGCTGGATGGGGACCTGACTATCAGGATCCAATGACGTTCCTCGACATGTGGTTGACAGGCGGAAGCTTCAACCGGATGGAATACTCGAACAAAAAGTTCGATGATCTCATCAAAGGAGCGAAACAACAAGCCGATGAAGCGAAGCGTTGGTCTGATATGCAAGAAGCTGAAAAAATCTTGCTAACAGATGACTACGCGATTGCGCCGATCTACCAAAAAGGTGAAGCTTACTTGCAACGGACAAACATTGATAAATTATACCGTCACCCATTCGGTGCCGATATGAGCTTTAAATGGATGGAATTAAAATAACCCTTTAGAATATTGATGAACAAGTAGCGGATCTCGTTCCCTACTTGTTTTTTTATTTTCCAACGCGGTTCTCAGAAAACAACAAAGACCCCTTCTGACGGAGCCATCGGGGGTCTTTACTGTGCGATTTGTTTATAAAAAGCAATCTCTTCATCCTGTCCTTCCTCAACTGCTCGGAAGAATTCAGCGAAGTAAGCATAAAGAACGGTGCGTTCCTCATACGTTGGTCGAGCTTGACGAATGACGGAGAATGCAAGATTTCGCAACTGACGTTTTGTTCGTCGATGTGTTGGTAACGCATGGAACTGACGCGTAAATGAACGATAGACATCCGCAATCAAAGCTTCGTGCCCTTCAAAATATGTCTTATCCATAATGATGATCTCCTTTCTAACCTTGTTGTCCTACTGTTTTCTACGAACCTTTTAGATAAAAGTTTCATAGAAAGTGAGAATTCTCACAAATGATATAGACCTTACTATAACAAGCTTTCCAAAATGATTCAACATCCAAACTATTAAGTTTCATCAAGGAATTTTAGCCGTTTTGTAAAGTTCCTTTCTTTGATTTTAGATCATCTATTCCTAACACAAAACGGTCTGAGTCCCGGAAAGAGACTCAGACTCGCGACGGACATCAGTCTGCTTGTACTGAAATATGCTGGAAGTGTTTCACATCGAATAATCCACTGTCGGTCAGCTTTAATTCCGGAATGACCGGTAAGCAAAGGAATGACATCGTCAAATAGGGATTAAAGGAACGATCCGCCTCTAATACATCGAGGGCATCATTCAATGCTTCGAGTGTATCTCCAACTTCTTGGAAGGGACGATTCGTCATCAGTCCAGCGATTTCAAGCGGTAACTCAGCAAGTACCTCTTGCCCATTGACGGCAATGACTCCCCCACCCGCTTGGACGAGACGTTCCGCAGCGAGTTGCATCTCTTCGTCTGATGCGCCAACGATGACGAGGTTGTGCGAATCATGGGCAACAGTCGCCGCAATCGCTCCGCGTTTCATCTTGAAACCTTTGACGATCCCGACTGCCGAGAAGGATGTGCCGTGATGCCGTTCAATGACAGCAATCTTTAAGAGATCCTGCTCCGGTACAGGCACGAAATGTCCGTCTTGAAGCGGAACGTCGAGAACCAGATGTTCCGTGACGATGCTTTTCGGAATGACTCCGATCACATGCGCCCGTGATGATTCAAGTGGAAGGGCAAATACTTCTGGTGTAATCGGTTTTGTATTCAATGCACCTCGTAACGATTCTGGAACATGCGCGCGTCGTACTGTTCGGGTCGTTTTTCCTGCTCGTGCGACACACTCACCTTTAATATAAACCTCGTCAATCACGACGTTATCAGCATCGGATAACAAGACGAAGTCCGCCCGGCGTCCCGGCACGATAGCTCCACGATCGTCCAGACGATAGGCATTCGTCGCATGCAACGATGCCATCGCATACGCTGTTTCGCGTTTAATTCCATGACGAATCGCATAGCGGATATTATAGTCGATCGTACCTTCGCGTAATGTATCATCCAAATGTTTATCGTCCGTACAGAAGAGGAAACGGCTCGCGTTGCTTTCCGTCACAGCATCGAGTACTTCCTTCAAGTTTCGGGCAGCTGATCCTTCCCGCACTTCGACATACAGACCACGACGCGCTCGGGCAATCGCATCTTCTTTACTGACAGATTCATGATCCGTTCGAATTCCGGCGACACCATAAATGTTAATTTCGCGTGGTCCAAGTCCCGCAGCATGACCATCGACCAGTTTTCCTGCGTCTTCGATCTGTTTAATTTTTTGGAGCATATCGCGATCGGCTCGTTCGACCGCTGGATAATCCATGACTTCTCCCAAACCATGGACACCAGGATGATTGACGAATGGTGCAAGTGCCGCCGCATCAAGTGATGCTCCCGCGTGTTCAAACGAAGTCGCCGGTACGCAGCTCGGTAACATCATACGGACATCAAGCGCGAGACCTTCAGCATCGTCTAGCATAAAGGATAATCCTTCTGCTCCTTTGACATTCGCAATCTCATGCGGATCGGCGATAATCGTCGTGACACCTAACGGTAGAATCGCTTGCTCATACTCACTTGGCGGCACCATCGATGATTCAATATGGACATGGGCATCGACGAAACTTGGTGCGATGAAAAGTCTTTCTCCCGAACGATTCTCGATTCCGTCATACCCCTCTCCGACAGCAGCAATATAACCTGAATCAATCGCTACATCTGCTGTATATGTCTCACGTGTCATGACATCAATGACTGAAATATTCTGATAGACGACGGCTGCTTTCTCTTTTTTGGCAGCAATCGCGATCAATCGTTCACGCACTGTTTGTTCCATCCTGTCTCCTCCTGTTGTAAGCGTATTTTTACCATCTTACAATTAGTTTGGAAGCTGTTGCAATTTATTTTTTGTAACGTCAAGATGAAAGAGTATCGATTTAATGTCTGAGGGGGAAAAACGCATGAAATATCGTGTCGGTTCACTTGTTCCAAACATCGATCCATCCGTTTATTTAGCGGACGGATCTAAAGTCATCGGAGAGGTCACGATCGGAAAAGACTCATCTGTCTGGTTCAATACGGTCATACGCGGAGATGAAGGTCCGATTCACATCGGGGAACGCGTCAACATCCAAGACGGTTCGATGATTCATCAGTATGAAGGGTATCCGACTATCATTGAAGATGAAGTGACGATTGGTCATATGGCGATGATTCACGGCGGAATCATTCGAAAAGGAGCGTTAATCGGAATGTCGGCGACGATCCTCGATGAAGCCGAAATCGGAGAAGGAGCATTCGTTGCTGCCGGAAGCCTTGTTCCGCCAAAAATGAAGGTACCTGCCGGCGCGATGGTCATGGGTGTTCCTGCAAAAATCGTCCGGGATATCAGTGACCATGATCGATTCATCATGGAACGAACAGTCCGAAAATACGTGAAACGAGGTCAGCAGTATGCTGACAGTTTTGAAGCTATCACAGAGGATATGACAAGTTTGTGAGAACGTTTACAAAGTTCACAGGTTCTTAATACCTCCCCTCTTCCGTCTTTACAATTCTTTCGTACACTAGAGGTGTAAGAGATGAATCAAGACACAGAGAGGGGATTTTATATGATTCCAGTATACGAAGAACGCATCATGTCTGATTTGTTTTCATCTACGAATAACCCAAGTTACGGTTTGCCGACGTTACCCGAATCGGAAACGGATTGGTTGACAGTCGAGATTCAAACACGTATCGTTAAAGATGCCGAGCACCGCCTTGGAACATTAAACCGAGAGGAAGAACGTGTATGATTCAGCAACGCACTGTTCGCGCTTGGCTCGCTAGTCGCATCAAAAAATAATTTAATCACTTGATTACGTATTTTCCAAAACGATATAGCGCGTCAGCGCGCATACCAAAAGAGCCGAAGCGGATTCCCGCCTCGGCTCTATCTGTTTATTTTGAAATTAATCCTTCTTCGATCAAGAAATCACGCGCGACTTTTTCAGGGCGCTGTTTCTCGACATCTGCTTTGTAATTCAATTCTTGCATCTTCTCATCCGTAATTTTATCTTTTAACGTGTTGAGGACTTTTTTCAGCTCCGGATGTTCTTCAAGTGTTTCTTGACGAACAAGCGGTACCGCATAGTATGGTGGGAAGAACTTTTTATCGTCTTCTAGCACTGTTAAATCGAATTTTTGTAACAAACCATCTGTTGAGAAGCTATCGATGACGTTCGTTCGACCATTTGTCAGTGCTGTATAACGGAGTCCTCCATCGACTGGTTGTACATCTTGGAATTTCATATCTGGATACTTTTTCTTCAAACCAAGATAACCATCTTCCCGGTTCGCGAATTCGATTGTTGATCCGAGAATCAAACGATCACTGACTTTTGACATATCTGATACCGTCTTCAAGTCATATTTTTCGATATCTTCTTTCGTCATGGCAAGGGCATACGTATTGTTGAAACCGATTGGATCCAGGACGTCGACCTGACTTTTTTCCGGAATCATCTTCCCGACTTTTGCATAGACCGTTTCCGGATCCGTCTCGACGTCTTGCTTGAGCACGTCGATCAACAAAGTACCTGTGTACTCGACATACGCGTCGATTTCCCCTTTTTCAAGCGCCCCGTAAGCGACTTTCGTCCCTCCGAGGTTTAATTGACGTTCGACTTCTAAATCCGTTTTATCTTCGATTAAATCCGCTAACATATTTCCGAGAATCAATTGTTCTGTAAAGTTCTTCGATCCGATGACGATCTTATCGTCCTTAAGGAAAGAGTAAGCGACCGATCCACCAATTAATAGGAAAACGATACTTGCGATCGCGATCTTGCGTCCAGCTGGCATCGCCTTGCGACGCTTCCGTGCCTTATTCTTGATTCGACCATCTGCAAGAGGAATCCCATTTGGCGCCACGGAGTATTCAATCCGACTGACGACGAAGTCGATGACAAGAGCTAAAATACCGGCTGGAATTGCTCCGGCGAGAATCTGGTTATTATCAACTGTTTGAATACCCGAGAAGACGAGGTAACCAAGACCACCGGCACCGATGAATGCTGAGATCGTCATCAAACCAACAGCTGTAACGGCTGAAATTCGAATCCCTGCCATCATGATCGGCAAGGCAAGTGGAATCTGAACCTTACTGAGGATTTGTCGATCCGTTAAACCAATTCCTTTAGCTGCTTCGAGCGTGTCCCCTGGAATGCTCGACAGACCCGTGTACGTATTTTTAACGATTGGCAAGAGTGAATAAAGCACGACCATGATGATCGCTGGTGTCGACCCGATACCAATGAACGGAATCAAGAAACCGAGTAAAGCAAGACTCGGAACAGCTTGCACGACGCTCGTCAGCGCAAGGACAGGCTTCGCGAACTTTTGGTAACGGGTGATCAGAATCCCGATCGGAATCCCGAGAACGACCGCGATGACGACGGCAAAGACCGTCAGCTGTAAGTGCTCTAGCAATAAATCACCGATCTGATCGGTATTATTTTTTACATAATCAAAGAATCCGCTCATTGGACTTCCTCCTCATGAATGAATTGCTCACTCAAGACGGAAAGTAAGCTACTACGTGTGATCAACCCTCTGAGTTTTCCTGTTACATCCGTTACTGGTAGATAACCAGTCTCTTCCTGATTCATGACTTCAAGAACATCGAGTAATGAATCGTGTTCATTGACAGCGATGATTTCGCCCTCCATCACTTCTTCGATCCGTTGGCTCTTATCCGGAATCGTCTGGATGTTCTTCAACTTAATCAGCCCTTGTAAGACACGGTCACGATCGGTGATCAACAGGCTGTCGACTTTGCGTCCACGCATGATTTCAATTCCCTGCAACAACGTCCGTTTGCCACTGATTGAAACTGGGTCCTCGATCATGATATCTTCTGCCTTGATGAATTCTGGACTACTCCAGATTTTATTTTTTCCGATGAACGATTCGACATATTCATCTTTTGGATGACGCAAGATTTCTTCTGGAGTATCGAACTGGACGATTTCCCCATCACGCATGATACATATCCGATCCGCTAACTTGATCGCTTCATCCATATCATGGGTGACGAAAACGATCGTCTTCTTCACTTCTTCTTGCAAGTTAAAAAGTTCTTCCTGTAGATCGTTACGGGTAACGGGATCGAGTGCACTGAACGGCTCATCCATCAAAATGACATCAGGATCATTCATTAAAGCTCGTGCGAAACCGACACGCTGTTGTTGTCCACCACTGAGTTCGCTCGGATAACGATCGATGAATTGCTTTGGATCAAGCCCGACCATCGTCAACAATTGTTCTGTCCGTTGATCCATGTCATCGTGATCTTTCCCCTCAAGCCCCGCAATCAATTGAATGTTTTCCCGGACCGTCATGTGAGGGAACAAGCCGGTTTGCTGGATGACATATCCCATATGACGTCTTAATTCAATCGTATCCGTCTTCATGATGTCCTTCCCGTTGACTAAAATCGTACCTGAAGAAGGTTCAATCAATCGATTGATCATCTTAAGTGATGTCGTCTTCCCACAACCACTTGGTCCGATGAAGACAACGAGTTCACCCTTTTGAATCTCGAGCGATAAGCCTTTCAAGACGACATTGTCCTTAAACTGCTTACCGACGTTTTTGAATTCGATCATTCCTTCTCACTCCTTTTTACTATTTCCATATATTATGGTTTCCCAAAAAGATTACGGTTTAAACAAATTTTCTGTAATTTAGTTTTATTTCTTTGCAAAACGGGAATTTCTTAGTTCTTTTTTTAAAATAAAGGGAATACCTTAATAAAGAGTACTTGTAAAGCATGTTTTTGATGAAGGAGGTACTAGACGATGAACATCAAGAAACCCACTATCATGATGATCGGACTGCTTCTCCTGACTCCACTTTCAATCCCCTCACAGGTCGATGCAGCGAGCTCTACGTTCGTTACGAAAGGAACGACGACGCAAAAAGTCGTCGCATTGACGTTTGATGACGGTTCAGATGGAACGAACATTGCCAAAATCTTAAGTATCTTAAAAAGTAACCAAGTGAAAGCGACTTTCTTTTTGACAGGCAGTGGTGCAACCAACCATCCCCAATCGATCAAGAACATCACAACCGCTTCTCCGACACATCAAATCGGCAATCACTCATATTCGCATCCGGATTTTACGACACTAACAGCGAGCCAGATGACGAGTGAATTATCCCGAACAGAATCTCTCATCCGGTCCTTGACCGGAAAAACGACGAAACCAATTTTCCGAGCGCCGTTCGGTGCAAGTAATAGTAACGTGTTGAGTGCCGTTGGGGCGGCAGGTTACACGAAAACGATTCAATGGAATATTGATACGACGGATTGGAAAGGCATCTCTTCAACAGCCATCTTGGATCGTGTATTACCAAAAGTCGTTCCAGGATCGATTATTCTGATGCATACCGGTGCTGGTGCGAAAGGAACACCGACCGCCTTGCCGACGATGATTTCAAAACTAAAAGCCAAAGGCTATTCGTTCGTCACGATTTCAGAACTGTTACGGTCACCGACTTCAACCGGTACGACGTATACCGTCAAAGCTGGCGATACACTCTATTCCATCGCCCGCAAATACAACGTCTCGGTCTCTGCCCTCGCGAGTGCGAATAACATCACGAACTGGAATCTGTTGAACGTCGGTCAAGTCTTGAAAATTCCAACAACGATGTATACGGTTAAAGCCGGTGATACACTTTACTCGATTGCGACACGATATGGTGTCACCGTCACAGCATTGATGCAGGCAAACAACATTACGAATCCGAACCTCTTGCTCATTGGACAAGTCTTAAAAATTCCAAACTGAATCTGCTGATTGCAACACAAAAAAAAAACGATCCCTCTCTATTCAAGAGAAGAATCGCTTTAGATCGTATGCATGAAATCGGCGCGATAGCGTCGGTTTTTTTGTCCTCTCGTTTGACCCCGCACCTCTTATGACTCTGATCGGACCCCGTTGATCCCAAGATCACACTGAATCAAATCCGCATACGTTTGTCGACGGACGACTTCACGGGATTCACCGTCCCGAACGAAAACGAGTGCCGGACGTAAGAACTGGTTATAGTTGCTTGCCATCGAGAAGTTATACGCTCCTGTCCCAAAGACAGCAAGTGTATCGCCACCGTTCGGTGTGACCAACTGTGCTTTTTCAGCGACGAGATCCCCTGATTCACAAGCTGCTCCAACGACCGTCACTTCAGTCGTTTCACCACTCATCCGGTTTGCGATGACGGTTTCATACACGGCACCGTAAAGTGCTGGGCGAATGTTATCCGTCATTCCGCCATCGACCGAAAGATATGTTCGGACGCCTTCGATCTCTTTGATTGCCCCGACCGTATACAGTGTCGTTCCTGCATTCGCAACGACCCAGCGGCCTGGCTCGATCCCGATTCGTGGACGTTCGATGCCGAGTCGCTCCGTTTCCGTCTCGATCACATCCATGACGCGTGCGATCGTCGCTTCAAAATCAAGCGGCTGATCGTCCTGTGTATAGGCAATACCGAAGCCGCCGCCAACATTGACTTCGCTGACTGTGAAACCATGATGCGCACGAATCGTTTCGACGAAGCCCATCATCGTCCGAGCTGTCTGTTCGAACAGTGACGAATCTTGGATTTGCGAACCGACATGACAATGGATGCCGAGTAACGACAGATGTTCCGATGCTAAAATTGCCTCGATTGCGTCCAAATAATCTGACGCATGTGTTGAGAAACCGAATTTCGTATCGACGCCACCTGTCTGGATTTTCGCATGCGCTCCCCCGATGACTTGTGGCACGATCCGGATCAGGACATGGACCGTTTGACCGGCTTGCGCTGCGATGGCTTCCAGTTGTGCAATTTCGGCAAAGTGATCGATGACGATCCGTCCGACACCTTGCTCGACGGCATATTGAAGATCAGCCGTCGATTTATTCGAACCATGGAAATAGATCCGTTCTGCCGGAACGCCGGATTGGCGGGCGATGAAAAGTTCGCCCCCCGTAACGACATCGATTCCGAGACCATGACGCACGACTTGTTCGTACACCGCACTAACCGTCAGTGCTTTAGAAGCGAAGGAAGCATACGTGTTCGGATACTTATCAAGGAAGTGTTCCCGGACGGTCGCTAATCGATCCGTCAGCTCCCGCTCTGCCATCACGTACAATGGTGTTCCGTACTGTGCTGCAAGATCGGTCGCTGCGACACCATCGATGTGCAACGTGTTGTTTTCTTCTGTCAGGTATTGACTTCCATACATAATAAGTTCCTCCTTATAGATACTGATGCGTCAAACGCCACGACCGGGCGCACATCTGCTCTGAATTGTTCGCTGCTCCTGTCCGAGTAATATCGTCAATTTCAACGCCATCCCCGTATAGCACGACCTCGTCTCCGACCTCAACCGTCCCATCGACAGCGACGAACGTATGACTCATGAATAATTTATTGATGACCGGATAAGGTTTTTCTTTAATATGAACAGGCAACGCGGCACGCCCACGGACGACACCGTCTCCATAGCCGACGGGTAAAATAGCAATCCGCATCGGTTCTGTACTCGTAAAGTTCGTCCCGTACCCAACGTGTTCACCCGGTCCGATTTCGCGAATTTCAACGACCTCCGTCGTCATCCGTAGCGAAGGAACGAGCCAGTCCATCTTTTCAATCGGTGAATAGCCGAATAAGAAGATGCCAGGGCGGACATAATTACAAAATGCGAGACGCGGATCGTGTTTGACGATCGTCGCACTGTTTTCCGAGTGCATATACGTAAACGTATGGCGCTTTCGTAACACATCGGCAATAGCGATGAAACGTTCGACTTGTCCATCGTGATCCGCATCCGGCTCATCGGCAAGCGGAAAGTGTGTATATAAACCTGTTAAAGCGAGCGAATCTGCTTGCGCAAGCGCAAGAACAGCTTCCGCCTCTTGAAGCGAACTGACACCAAAACGATTCATCCCGACGTTGATCTTCAAATGTAACTCGATTCCCTGCAGCTGTTTACTGTTTAGGGCGAGCCATTCTAGCGATGAGACACCGAGTGCAATTCCGAAACGTCGTGCTGTTTCAAAATCCTCCGTCGGATTCATCACCAGTACATAACTGTCTGGAAAATTCGTTTTGATTTCAATGGCTTCATACAACTCGGCGACAGCAAAGTGATGCACATCAGATGCCATCAGCGTCTCGACCATCTCGAGCATACCTAAGTTATACGCATTGTTCTTGACCACGGCAAAAATACGTTTACGTGACCGAGCGAAGACCGATGCGACGTTCTGTCGCACCGCCTTCCGATCGATCGTGACGAGTGTACGCGTCGTCATTCTGCGACAGCGGGTGTCACATACGTCAACCAATCCGCATATTGCGGCAATTGACCTGTGACGGCTTGACGGTAAAGATCGAGCAACTCATCTGCGACGTTCCGTGTTCCGCCGTTGATCGAGATATGATCGATTTCACCGACACTCGTGATTTCAGCAGCTGTTCCTGTTAAGAAGATCTCATCTGCGACATACAACTCATCGCGTCCGATGTGACGTTCGACGACAGGATAGCCTTGATCTTGTGCCAAACGAATGATGACTTGGCGTGTGATACCGTCGAGTACTGAACAATCCAGTGACGGTGTATGAATCGTTCCGTTTTTTAGAAGGAAAAGGTTCGCAACACTCGCTTCACTAACGTTTCCGTTCATGTCGAGCGCGATGGCTTCATCAAATCCATCACGGATCGCTTCACCTTTTAAGAGTTGTGAGTTCATATAGTTCGCAGCCGCTTTCGCTTGCATCGGCATCATCGTTGATGAGACGCGGCGGTATGATGCGACTTTGGCACGGATGCCAGCACCTTTATCGAAGTATTCCCCAAGCTCCCAGCACGAGATGCCGACATGAACCGTCGTATCTTTCGCCATCAATGCTTGCCATGGCGTACCGAGGAACACGAATGGACGGATATAACACGATTCAAATCCGTTTTTCGCAACTAAATCGATCGTTGCTTGAACAAGTTCGTCGACAGTATACGGAATCGTGACATGGTAGTACGCACAACTGCGGAAGAGACGCTCGATATGTTCCTTCAATTGGAAAATCGCCGGTCCGTCCGGTGTCGCGTATGCACGAATTCCTTCAAAGAATCCACTACCGTAGTGAATCGCATGTGACATGACGCTCGTGTTCGCATCTTTCGGATCATGAAAGACTCCATCTAACCAAATTGCTTCTCCATACTGTGTATCCACTGCCATGTGTTTTCCTCCTCTTCGACGTCAATCAGAGTGAACGTAAATCATCCACCAATTGCGTCTTCTCTTCTGTTTTCGCATCTTTCTGTTTGATGACACGTGCAGGTGTTCCAGCAACGACGCTTCCAGCAGGTACGTCTTCTGTGACGACACTACCAGCAGCGACGACGGCATCTTTGCCGACTTTGACGCCTTCAAGAATGACTGCATTTGCACCAATCAAGACACCGTCTTCAATGATGACAGGTGTTTTTGAAGGTGGTTCGAGGACACCCGCGACCACGGCACCTGCGCCGACATGAACGTTTTTCCCGATCGTCCCACGTGCACCGACGACAGCGTTCATATCAATCATTGTACCATCTCCGATTGATGCACCGATATTGATGATCGCACCCATCATGACGACTGCGTTGTCACCGATGACGACATGATCACGAATCCATGAACCTGGTTCGATGCGCGCATTCAAGTGACGTGTATCAAGCATTGGTACCGCACTGTTGCGACGGTCATACTCCACGTGAACATCCGTGATGCGATCTGAATACTTTTCTAAGAAAGTAGCCACAAGTCCTGCATCCGCGAAGAAAATCTTTGATTCATCTGATCCGAATGCTGTAGCGCCTTCGATCGTCAAGCCCGCCAAATCGCCGTTGACGTAAAGTTTTACCGGTGTTTGTTTTTTAGCATCTTTAATGAATTTAGCAATTTCGTAAGCATCAGTGAGTAACATGTGAATCCTCCTGTGTGTAGAGCGTCTCTAATGTATAGAGTCCCGCTGTTTTTTGAATGAGTGCCTCAGCTGCTTTGATCGCACCAGAAGCAAATACTTTTTTCGATAGCGCTGTATGTTTGATTTCAATCAATTCGTCGACACCTGCGAATAAGACTTCGTGTTCTCCGAAGATCGTTCCACCGCGCATCGCGTGCATTCCGATCTCGTTCGTCTCCCGCTTTTGCCGCGTCTGTGACCGGTCATATACCGGTGTGACGTCACGTGCCGTCTGAATCGTTTGCAATAACAACTCAGCCGTTCCGCTTGGCGCATCGACTTTTTGGTTGTGATGTTTCTCGAGCAATTCGATGTCATACGCTCCTGCTAGTGGTACGAGTGTCTTCAGCAGTTGCTGCACCATCGCGATACCGTACGACATATTGTACGACTGGAAAATTGGAATTTCTTTCGCAGCGTCCTTGATCGATGCCAGTTCCGCCTCTGAAAAACCAGTCGTCGCGATGACGAGTGGTGTTTTTGTCGCTAGCCCGTATGCGAGCAGATCCGGTAGCAAACTCGGATGCGAGAAGTCGATGATCGCATCGACCGTTTCTGACATCTCTGTTAGCTCGGCATATGAAGCGATCGTATCGGATGACTTCGTCCGGTCAACGATCGCCACGACACTTTGTGGTGCGAGTTCGACGACGTATTGTCCTGTCGCCCCATAACCGTGTAACGCGAGTTTCATCGAACCACTCCTTTGTAAGCCCGCATCGTTTCGAGTAAGTGGGCATGTCCCGCTTCCGATTGACGGACGAGCGGCAAGCGCGGCGCACCGACAGCAAAGCCGAGTTCTTCAAGCGATGCTTTAACTGGAATCGGATTGACATCACTGAACAAGGCACCGATGACCGGTAACAAGTCTGCCTGAATCCGGCGTGCCGTGACGAGATCTTGTGCGAGCAACGCCTCAGCAAGTGCTTGTGTCTCTGCTGGGTACGGGTTCGAAAGAACTGAGATGACGCCTTGTGCGCCCCATGCCATGTACGGCAGGATTTGATCATCATTTCCACAGAAGACCGCGAAGTCTTCCGGAATCGCCGCCATCAGTTCACCCATGAAGCTGACATCTCCACTCGCTTCCTTAAAGGCTTGGATTCGTGGATGACGTGCTAACGTCACTGCTGTTTCGACTGCGATCGCAACTCCTGTCCGCGACGGAACGTTGTACAGCATGATTGGTAATTCGGTTGCATCAGCGACCGCCGTGAAATGTGCGACGAGACCCGCTTGCGATGTTTTATTGTAGTACGGTGTGACGAGCATCGCTGCGTCCGCACCGAGGCGCTCTGCGAGTAACGTCTTCTCGATTGTTGCTGCCGTGTTGTTCGAACCCGTTCCGGCAATGACTGGTACTCGTCCTGCCGTGATTTGAACGGCAGTCGTCAGTAGTTGTTCGAATTCCGTGTTCGTCAGTGTCGATCCTTCTCCTGTCGTTCCTCCGACGACAAGCGCCTGAATTCCTGCTGCGAGTTGTTGCTCGATCAAGCGTTCGAATACGTGTAGATCCAACTCGCCTGCTTCATTAAATGGTGTGACGAGCGCTGTACCTGCTCCTTTGAACATGAAGAACTCCTCCTTTTTTATGAATGAATCGACTGTTCGATGGCTTGGCGTGCGACTTGTACGGCATTCGAGGCGGCACCTTTTCGAATGTTGTCGGCTACACACCAGAGATGGAACGTATTCGCGAGACTATCATCTTGTCGAATTCGTCCGACATAGACATCGTCCGTCCCACTCGCGTCAAGTGGCATCGGATAACGCGTATTCGCGACATCATCGATGAGGACGACGCCCGGTGCGTTTTCAAGTGCTTCACGGATCGCTGCAACCGTCGTCGGTTGTGTAAACGTGACGTTGATTGCAACCGAGTGAGAATTCGTGACTGGAACCCGGACACATGTCGCACTGACAGGTAATGCTGGAAGATTGAAGATTTTCCGTGTTTCATCAATCATCTTCTGCTCTTCTTTCGTATAGCCGTTCTCAAGGAATACATCGATATGCGGCAAGATGTTATCGTGAATCGGATGCGGATAATTGACGGGCTCTTCTCCGCGTGCTCCACGTGCCAGATCCTCGATTCCTTTTTGACCAGAACCAGATACGGCCTGATACGTCGTATAGTTGATCCGTTCGAATCCCAGTGACTGGAGCGGTGCTAAAGCGACGACGGATTGAATGGTCGAACAGTTCGGATTTGCGATCAAGCGGTCCGTCGCTTGAATCGCTTGCGGATTGACTTCTGGCACGACGAGCGGAATCGTCTCCTGCATCCGGAAAGCACTTGAATTATCAACGACGAGTGTTCCGTTTTCAGCTAGTAACGGGGCATATTGCTCACTGATCGTTCCGCCTGCTGCGAACAACGCGACATCGATCCCGTCTTCCGTGATGTTTGGCGTCAGCGCTTGGATCGTAATATCTTCTCCCTTGAACTGTACCGTGTTCCCTGCTGAACGAGCAGAAGCGTAAGCGGACAGGCGGCTGACCGGGAAGTCCAGTTCTGCTAGGACTTGTAACATTTTTTGACCGACGGCGCCGGTTGCTCCAATGACGGCTACATGATACATCCTGTTTTCCTCCTTATAACTCGAACGCGTTTGCAATCGCTGCAACCGTCCGTTCAATGTCTGCTTGTACAATCGTGTACGAGATGCTGATTTCTGATGTCGTGACTTGATAGAACGGGATGTTCTCTGCTCGGAAGATGGCGAACAACTTCGAAGCGACACCTGTTGCATCCCGCATCCCGATTCCGACGACAGATAATTTTGCGTGTTGATTATGGCGATCGACCTTGACTGTCGTGAAGCGATCCATGATGTCTTTCAATGCTTCATCGAGGAACTCTTCCTCATCGAGTGGACATGAGAACGATAAGAAAATGTCACTGTCGAACGTCGTTTGACTGATCATGTCGATGTTGACGTGGCGATTGGATAACAGTTCGAAGATATCGGCTACTGCTGCATTCGTTTGCGGTACGTGTTTGATTGATACCGTCAAGACGTTCTTCGTCACACTGACACTCGTCACCGCTTTTTGTTCCATTGTTTCCGTCGCTTCCATGATCCATGTTCCCCTTTTCGATTCAAGTGTTTTCCCGACGAAGATGTGTACGCCGTATTTTTTTCCTAGTTCGACACTCCGCATTTCCATGACCTTCGACCCGAGGGCGCTCATCTCCATCATCTCATCATATGAGATGTGCGGAATCGGTTGAGCAGCAGCATGGATTCGTGGATCAGCCGTATAGACACCGTCGACATCCGTGTAGATTTCACACCGTTTATCAAGGACTGCCGCAAGGGCAACAGCCGTCGTATCCGATCCACCACGTCCGAGCGTCGTGACATCACCGAGTTCGTTGACACCTTGGAATCCAGCGACGATGACGACATCGTATGTTTCGAGTTTTTGTCGTAATAGATTTCCATCAATCTGTTTGATCTTACTTTTCGTATGCAATCCCATCGTACTGATTCCCGCTTGAGCGCCTGTTTGCGATAACGCTTTGACGCCGAGTGAGTTGAGGGCGATGCTGAGTAATGAAATCGTCTGTTCTTCTCCGATGGCAAGCAGACGATCGAGTTCTCGGCGCTCGGGGCGATCCGTGATGGCTTGCGCCTGAGCAATCAAAGAATCTGTCATCTTGCCCATCGCTGAAACGACGACGACAAGTTTTTCACCTTCGGCTGCGCGACTCTTCAAATAATTCGCAATAGACTGAATCTGTTCGACAGTCGCAACCGAGCTTCCACCAAATTTAAGTACAGTTGTCACAATCCTATCTCCTTTGTCCCGATACAGAAAAAAACGACGGGCCGGTAGGAGCGTTCCTACGGCCCGTCGTTATCACGATCGGACAAACGAAGACAAAGTCATTCGTTCTTTTACGTAAGATAGCGCTCCGAAACATCGGTTTCGGCAGTACAACGGATCTTAACCGTTGTACCAGCAAATGAGAAGAAGCATCTTCTCGTTCACTTCGGCGGACTTCCCCTTTCACATCATTCGGCATGCTTGCCTTCAAGAATGATGCTACTCATGTCATCCGCGCCTCTATCTGTCGGTTGTTAGTTACAGTTATAGCAGACATCTTTTGTTAAATCCAGTCATTTGACTGATTTTTTTCAAAATCCGTCAATTCGCAAGATGCTGTTTCGCGAGTTCGAGTTGCTCCGACACGGCAGCAAACCCTGTCCCGCCGTAGCTTGTCCGGCGTGCCACTGCTTGAACCGGATCGAGGAGCGGATAGACGTCTTCCGTGATATCCGGATGGAAGGTTTGATACGTCTCGAGATTCAAATCCTTCAGGAAACAACCGTTTTGCACACAATAAAGGACGGCTTTGCCTACGATTTCGTGCGCTTCCCGGAATGGTATGCCTTTCGTCACAAGGTAGTCGGCGAGTTCCGTTGCATTCGAGAAGTCTTGCATTGTCGCCTTCTTGAGCGCTTCGGTCTTAAACGTCGCAGATTCAATCATTCCAGTGAAGATTTGAACGGATTGGAGAACGGTATCTGCTGTATCGAAGACCCCTTCCTTATCCTCTTGCATGTCTTTATTGTAAGCGAGTGGTAATGCCTTCATCGTCGTCAAGAAGCCCATCAGGTTACCGTAGACGCGCCCCGTTTTTCCACGAATCAACTCAGCGAAATCAGGATTTTTCTTTTGTGGCATCATGCTCGATCCTGTTGAGAAGGCATCGGATAACTCGATAAAGCTAAATTCTTGCGACGCCCAGATGATGATTTCTTCACAAAAGCGCGAGAGATGCATCATGATGGTCGAAGCGATCCCGAGGTATTCGATGACGAAATCACGGTCCGAGACAGCATCAAGACTGTTTGGATAGACCGACTCAAAACCGAGCAACTCAGCAGACCGGAAACGATTGATCGGGAATGTCGTCCCCGCGAGCGCACCTGCCCCGAGCGGTGATTTCCGAATTCGTTTTTGATTATCCGTCAACCGTTCGACATCACGTTCGAACATCCAGAAATAAGCGAGCAAGTGATGCGCAAGCGAGATCGGTTGTGCCCGTTGCAAATGCGTATACCCTGGCATGACCGTCTCGATATGTTGCTCCGCTTGTTCCGTGATGACCGACTGGAGCTCGCGTAATGCTGTCGTCAACGCCTCAACATGTTGTTCCATCCATAGATGTAAATCCGTTGCGACCTGGTCATTTCGACTCCGTGCCGTATGCAGTTTTCCTGCAACCGGACCAATCTGTTCCGTCAATAGACGTTCGAGGTTCATATGAATGTCCTCATCCGCTAACGTATAGGAATGGTCTGCTAACGTCGTTTCCAGTTGCTTCAGTCCTTGCTCGATTTGTGTCCACTCGTCTTGAGCAAGAATCTCTTGTTCAAATAGCATCTGCGCGTGTGCGAGACTGCCTTTTAAATCGACGCTCGCTAATTTTTGATCGAACGTGATTGATGCTCCGAAGGCTTCCGCTTGAGCGGAAGCACTTTCCGTAAAACGTCCACCCCAGAGTTTGGTCATTTCGTGACACCCGCCTGACGATGTACGCTCGCATGCGTCGAAACGGCAAGTCCGTGTAATTTGATGAAGCCTTTTGCTGCTTCATGATCGAATGCGTCTTCTTTCGTGTACGTCGCAAGTTTCTCATCGTAGAGCGAGACAGCGGACTGACGACCTGTCACAGTTGCGTTTCCTTTGAACAGTTTAACGCGAACTTCTCCTGTGACGTCCTGTTGTGTCGCTGTCAAGAATGCTTTCAAGCCTTTCGTCAACGGTGCATGGAAGAGACCGTTGTAGATTGTTTCTGCATATTGTTTGCTGAGTAGTGGTTTGAAATGCGCGACGTCCTTCGTCAATGTAATCGTCTCGAGTGCAGCGTGCGCTTTGAGTAACACCGTTGCGCCTGGGCACTCATAGACTTCCCGCGATTTGATACCGACGAGACGGTTCTCGACGTGGTCGATCCGTCCGACCCCATGTGCACCCGCGATGATGTTCAGTTCCGTGATCAGTTTCGCCAGTGGATACGTCGTTCCGTTGATCGAGACCGGAACACCTGCTTCAAAGCCAATGATGACTTCTTCTGCCTGATCCGGAGCGTCTTCTGGCGCTACTGTCAACGCATAAGCGTCTTGCGGTGGCTCTGTCCAAGGGTTTTCTAGGACACCACATTCGTTACTCCGTCCCCAAAGGTTCATGTCGATTGAGTATGGGCTGTCGAGGTTGATCGGAATCGGCACATTGTTTTCTTTCGCATAGGCGATTTCTTCTTCCCGTGACCATTTCCATTCCCGGACCGGTGCGATGACTTCGAGTGATGGATCAAGTGCTGCGACTGAAACTTCGAACCGGACTTGGTCGTTCCCTTTTCCGGTACATCCGTGAGCGACTGCCGTCGCACCGTGCTGATGCGCGACTTCGACAAGCTTTTCTGCGATCAACGGACGCGAAAGCGCTGAAATCAACGGATAGGCATTTTCGTAATGCGCGCCATATTGAAGTGCCGGTAAAACGAAGTCTTGTGCGAATTCTTCTTTAACATCGAGGACGATCGATTCGATCGCACCGACGAGGAGTGCTTTTTCTTTAATGATGGATAAATCTTTTCCTTCTCCGACATCCATGCATAAGGCAATGACGTCATAGTCCTTGCTCAACCACTTGATGGCTACCGATGTATCAAGTCCCCCAGAGTACGCTAAGATCAATTTTTGTTTCGACATGTATAATTCCCTCCTGGTTTTAAATTCATCTGTCTGTATAAAAATTCATTATGAATTATATATATACATAGAAAACAAAAAAAAGAAACCCTTTTTGCAGGATTTCTTTCAAAATAACTTACATTTTTTTCTCCATCGTCCGGTGTGGGATGCCCGCATCATCGAATTCATCGGAGACGATCGTATAACCGAGTCCTTGATAAAACGGGATCGCTTGGACTTGTGCGCCGAGTGTTAGCAATTGCTTCCCTTCGCGACGTGCGACTCGTTCCATCGCCTGCATCAACTCGCCACCGTATCCTTTTCCTCGCGCTGTCGCTAGCGTCGCGACACGCTCTACCTTCATCCGTTGGTCGTCATATGGACGGGTACGCCCCGTTGCGACCGGTCGACTCTGCTCATCGAGGACAAGCAGATGAATTGCTGTTTCATCATGTGTATCATATTCAAGATGGCGTGGTACGCCTTGTTCCTCGACGAAGACACGCTCCCGGATCATCCGGACGGCTTGATGTTG
This sequence comes from Exiguobacterium sp. A1_3_1, assembly GCF_048985645.1. NCBI lineage: Bacteria > Bacillati > Bacillota > Bacilli > Caryophanales > Exiguobacterium > Exiguobacterium sp. A1_3_1. Next base: position 23,387 of record NZ_WBYY01000016.1, read on the forward strand.
TTCTGCTGTACGTACTTGAATGACTGTCATGACTGATATTCCTCCCGTAATCGATCGACATATGCCATCGCATCATCCCGATTCGTAAATTGTGCCTGTGCCTGAACCGCACTTCCTCCGCCTCGCCCGTTAAATGTTTGGACATGTGCTTTAGCGAACTTCCCGAGATGGGGTTCACCTGGACTACTCATCAGTAACTTGTTCGTCGTCGCATTCCAGACGACGCCGACGTGTCCCGCTTCTTGAATCGCTTTAGCAAGTTGCTCGGATATTTTGATTTCTTCATCCAGATGTTCGAACACAAGAATGCCTTCTTGTTGTTCTAAAGCATGAGCGAGTGTGAACGTCGCGAGTTGTTCCTGGGCGTGTTCGACCTGTTTCGTTAAGCGTTTCTGCTCTTCTTGTAACGCTTGGACGGCTTCTAGCATTTGAACCGGTTTGACTGATAAAGCTTGCGCTGCTTCCCGTAAGGCTCGTCGTTCTGCCTGTAGGAGTTGATATGCCCGTTCCTTTGCGACATAAGAAAGACGAATATTTCCACGAATTCGTTCGACTCCAGTAAAGAGAATCGACTCGAGCTGTGCCGTCGAATCGAGATGCGTTCCACCACAGGCACTATAATCGAGTGTACCGATTTGAACGACGCGAATTCGTCCTTCGACTTGTGGTGTTTTTCGTAATGGTAAGCGTAGCGCTTCCGCCTCGTCATACTCGGTCGCTGTGATCGGCAATCCTTGTTCAATCACCTGGCGTAATCGTCGATCCAGCTGTTCTTGTTGCAGAGTTGTCCATTCAGATGTCTCGATATCAAGCGTCGAGACCTCACTTCCCGTCCGAAAACTAAGTGTCTTGATATTTGATTCATCTTGTAGGATTGCAGAGATGACATGTTGTGCCGTATGCTGCGCCGCATGATCGATCCGGACTGCGTCATCTACGATTCCGGTGACGTCACCTGTGAGCGGCGTCGCCAGTTGGTGCCAGACGACACCGTCTTCGATTTGGACGTCAAGGACCGGTTGGTCGTTCAATGTTCCACGGTCCGCCGGCTGTCCACCGCTCTCCGGATAGAAGTAACTTTTCTCTAAAGCAACCCAATAGCCGTCTACTTGTTTTGTTGCGCGAATGGATGTCTGAAAGGTTCGGACATCGGATTCTATTTGTTCGGGGCGCATGCCTCGACCACCTTTCTCTGTCAGTTTCACTCTGTATTATGCCATATTTCATCCAGAATCGTTTGTCGGCTTGCCTTTTTCCTAGTACACTAGACGAAAGACTACCGATCGCGAAGGGACGAAATGCCGTGATTCAGCATATCAATAAAAATTCACCACTCCCCATCTACTATCAAATCGAAGCTGCCTTAAAACAACAAATCGAAAGCGGTGTTCTTCAACCTGGCGATCTGATTCCGTCCGAGCGCGAATTTGCGGAAGCGCACCAAATTAGCCGAATGACGGTCCGGCAAGCCATTTCAAACTTGGTCAACGCCGGTTACTTGATTCGTCAAAAAGGACGAGGAACATTCGTCGCGAATAAAAAAATCGTCATGCAACTGTCTGGCTTGACGAGTTTCTCGGAAGAGATGGAACATCTTGGACTAGAACCGACGAGTGCGCTTCTCTCCTATCAAATCATCGACGCGTCGATGACGATCGCAAACAAGCTCCGGATTCGCGAAGGGGCATCCGTGTATGAATTGAAACGTTTACGAATCGCAGATGAGCAAGCGCTTGCCCTTGAGACCGTCTATATCCCGGAACAGCTCTTACCTGGACTCGATCAAGACGTCGCGACCGCATCGCTCTATGCATTTGCAGAAGCGAGCGGATTAAATCTTGGACGTGCGAGTCAAACGTTCGAATCACGCCTGGCAACGAAGGAAGAGGCGGGTCATCTTGGTCTATCGACCGCTTCGCCTGTCTTATCCGTCGAGCAACTGACGTATCTCGCGACGGAGCAACCGTTTGAATACGTCATCTCCGCTTACCGCGGCGACCGCTATACCTTCACCGTCGAAATGGAACGACAACGCTAAAAATCCCCTTGTATCGTCGTATAGTGACGATGATACAAGGGGATTTTTAGCGTATATTATTGAGCAGGAACGGCTTCTGTTTCCGTCACTGGTTCTTCTGTCGTGCTTTGTGCCGGGTCTGTCTCTTCCTTGATCGGTTCGACTTCTTGACCTTGCATCGCTTTTGCTAAGTTACTTTTCACTTGCTCCAATTGATTCGGATCGAGGTGATACTCCCATTTCCCGCTGATACCAATATAACCTTCTCCAGCGAGTTGGTACTCCGTCGTGTTACGTAACGCTGCTGTGAAATCTGCTAAGCGTGTATAATCGTTCGGACCTAAATTCGTTTCGACGTTATCACCGACAGCATCCAAAATATCACGGTATGCACTGAGGGAACGGAAACTTGCCGCTTCTTTGGCGACCGCTTGAATGACTTGCATCTGTTTTTGACCGCGTCCGATATCACCGAGCGGATCATCATGACGGTTCCGGACGTAAGCAAGTGCTTGCTCTCCTGTTAAATGTTGCATCCCTTTATCAACAGTGACAGTACCGGCTTTACGTTTTGAATCTTGCTCTTTGAACGCATATCGTACATCGATGTCTACGCCATCCAATGCATCGATCAATTGAACGAATCCTTGGAAATTAACTTTAACGACGTGATCGATTTGAATACCGAGCAGGTTTTCTGTCGTTTCACGCGCTAATTTAATCCCATTATAGGAATTCGATTTATCCATCGAACCGAAGTAATGAGCATGGGTGATTTTATCTTGCTCAACACCTGTCTTACCATAAGGTACATCGTATTTCGAATAATCGATGTTCACGAGTGAATCACGCGGAATACTCGTCAACACTAATTGTTCCGTTTTTTTATTTAAGATTCCGACGATCATGACATCTGATCGCGCCGGTTCATTTCGTTCTTTACTTTTTTTCGTTTCATCCGTCCCAAGAATCAAGAACGATTCAGACGGAACATCATCATATTTAGAGCTCACCTTCGAGCCGGGAATGTTAATCTGCGTCTTTGCCAATGTTTCTTGCGTTTTAATAAAAACAGCTCCAGCATATCCAGAACCGATGATTGTGACAAGCAGGACGAGTGCAGCGATGACTTTCATGAACATCTTGCCAGCACTTGGCTGTCTCTTTCGTGCGGATCGCGTTTCCATCATGTAAACCCTCATTTTCATGTAAATTTTCCGTAAAGTTCGCTAATCTCCATTATCCGTACATTTAATGAAATGTCAATTTACGTTTCGATTAAAGAAATCGTATGGAATCGTTGCACTGAAAAAATCATGGACCCTTAGTGCGCTGTATCATGAGATTGAATGATCTTGGTATATGTCCTGTTGATGCCTTTCTATCAAAATAAAAAATCGCTTGAGACTAGGCTCAACAGAATCAAAAAAAGGAATAGAGTCAATCCAATGATTGTCTCTATCCCTTTTGATTCATCGCTCTTCCATCGTCATACTTTCATGAAATTCAGATAAGCCGCTCGTCCTGTACGTTTAGCGTCATCTGACAATAAAGATGCAGCTTCTTCGTCCAAAATCACCATGACATCAGCATGACGCTTGAGTACAGTCGCTGGACAATCCGTTGTTGCGACACCTTCCATCATGTCGCGAACCGCTTCTGCCTTTCGTTCACTAGAAGCAACGAGAAGGATTTTCTTCGCTTCCATGATCGTACCGATTCCCATCGTGATCGCCTTCGTCGGTACTTCTTCTAATCGATCAAAGAATCGTTGGTTCGCTTCTCGTGTCGACTCTGTCAATTCCGTTACGTGTGTCTTAGCATCGAACGGTGTACCTGGTTCATTGAAGGCGATGTGTCCATTCGCTCCGATTCCAAGTAATTGAATGTCGATTCCTCGATTGCGGACGAGCGCTTCATATCGTTCACTTTCGCGCACGGGATCTTCTGTGTCCCCGATTGGAACGAATGATTCCTTAAACGCGACATCTTTGAATAGATGCTCTTGCATGAACGTATGATAACTTTGTGGATGCTCTGGGCTGAGACCGACATATTCGTCTAGATTAACCGTCGTCACATGTCGACAATCGAGCGAATCCTTCCGCCATTCTTCATAGACGCCGACCGGTGAACTTCCCGTTGCCAGTCCTACCGTCAAACCTTCCGGGTGACGCTCAATTTCCTGTTTCAAAAATTGATAGGCCACCTGTGCTAATTCTTCTCCTTTTTCTACGATCATCCATTTCATGAGGTAGACTCCTTTCCGTTCGTGATCCGGTGTCGCGTACCACGATGAATCGTTTCTTGAATGTGTAGCGCTTCGTCGAGCAGGACGATGTCCGCATCCTTGCCGACCGAGAGGCTTCCCTTTTGAGTCAATTGAAGTTCTTTTGCCGCATTGACCGATGTCATGCGGACCGCTTCTTCGAGCGAACAGCCTGTATAGGCGATGATATTCCGTAAGGCGGCGTCCATCGTTAAGACACTTCCAGCTAAGCTACCGTTTTCAAGACGTGCCGCACCGTCTCGAACGAATACAGCCTGACCACCTAACTCATATTCACCATCAGCTAATCCTTTTGCACGCATCGCATCCGTGATGACGATCAGTCGATCTGCGCCTTTCATTCGGTAGGCGAAGTCGACCATTTCTGGCGCAATGTGAATCCCATCCGGAATGATCTCCGCATAGACGTCTGGTGTCAGGAGGCAATATCCGACCGTGCCTGGTTCCCGGTGATGAAGTGCCCGCATTTGATTGTAGAGGTGGGTACCATGCGTGACGTGACCGGCTTGGTTTTGGGCATACGTCGCGTCTGTATGTCCGGCTGACGGAATCGCACCCGTCAAGCGCACCGCTTCTTCGAACGCCCGTGCTCCCGGGCGTTCCGGAGCGTATGTGACGAGCTTGATCGTGTTCCCTGCTGCTTTTTGCCATTTCAAGAACTGCTCGACATCCGGTTCGACGATATGTTCGTGAGGCTGTGCACCCGCATAATCCGGATTGATGAATGGTCCTTCAAGATGAACGCCGACGATCGTCGTATCGTCTTGCGCTACGACTTCTCGGACCGTCTCAAGCGCGCGTGTGATATTTCCCCAGTCCTGAGTAATCGTCGTCGCTAAAAATGATGTCACACCTTCTTGTAACATCTGTCGGCTGAAATGACGCAACCTCTCGACATCTCCATCCATGACATCGACATCATATCCCCCATGAATATGCACATCGATCATTCCCGGAATGAGTGATTGATGCTGCGCATCGATCATCTCTTCTCCTGCGATTTCCTCGAATTTCGACATGGGTCCAATCGCCTCGATTGTTCGGTCAAAACGAATGAAGCCGTCTTCAATCGTCTGCTCTCCCGTGTAAATCCGAGCATTGATGATCACTGTCATCTGGCATCTTCCTTTCTCTATCCGTTCCATGACTTGCTTCCGTATCTAGTATAACGCGATTAATTCTAGTTGTATAGACCTTTGTACATTTAAACAAAATTATAAAAGGACGATCCCGCATATCCGTAGATATAGGGTCGCCCTTTGTATACCCGTCGATTGCCGACTTCATGCGTCAGTCGATCATGGTAATAAAATCCGGTCTTTCTTTCGAGAAATCAGACGCGTTGCTTTTAAGATTGCCATCGGTAACGATTGACGCTTTCGGTAAGCAAGATATCGTCCTTCCCATTTTGGATCGTACTTTTCTTTGTATCGTCGTAGACCGGTGAAACTATACATGTAGCGAATATTATTGAAGACATCCGCTGCCACACGTTCTTGCCAGAAGGACGTCTCGTCCTCTCCGACGGACGAAAGCGGAGCCATTCCCATGTTGAACGTGTGGTAGCCTTCATCTTTCGCATACTCGAATAGTCGGATGAACATCGCATCCATGATTCCATTCGGTCCATCTGGTCGAAAACGCATCAAGTCAATCGATAGGACCCCTTCTTGGTAAGCAGGCATGAATGTCATGAACCCGATCAATCGTCCTTCCGCTTCACGCATGATGCCGATCGGCGCCCGGTTTAAATAAGGTTCGTGGAAGTAACCGAGCGAAAAGCCTTTCTCGGACTTACCGCCTAACCATTCGTCGGAGACCTCTTGTAGTTCTGCTAATAGAGTTCCTGAAATAGGTGGCTCGACTACTTCGAACGTCATGCCCTCTCGTTCAAAGCGATTTTTAATCGACCGAAGTCCAGCTCGTTTTTTTCCTGATACAGTGAAAGATGGAATATCAACGATCGCTTCTTCACCAAGTTTGAAGAAGTTGAAGCCAAAATCATGATAGAGAGACATATTTTGCGCTTGAATTTGATAGATGTTCGGAATATATCCAAGATCTTCGACGCGACGTAAGAAAGACGCGATGACTTGTGAATGTTCCTTCGGATCTCCACTGGGGTCGCCAAGGACCATGATCCGATTACCGGTCTGACTGAACTGGATGAATGAACGTCCTGTTTCGGAGAAGAAGAAACGTTTATCACCTAGAAACGCGAGATGGCTCAAATAATTCCCACCCTGCTCACGCAATACCGATTCGATCTTTTCAGCATCGAATCGCTCACCGAGAACCGGTTGATTGAATGTGTTGAATAAGCGGATGAAGACGAGAACATACACGAGCGCAAAGATAGAGGCACTCGCTGCAAACATGAAAATTTCGTGTGCCGGATACACTTTTGTTCCATCTGCTGATCCGAGTGTATAGAAGGCGTATCCAAAAAAGACGAATCCTCCAATGTACAATAGACCAGCGAAGGCAACCCGGATGAAGCGTGTCGTCGTAATGCTGTCTCTTATACACATCTCCGAGCCCA
>NZ_WBYY01000017.1:0-29731 GCF_048985645.1 Exiguobacterium sp. A1_3_1
TCTGTTTAAAGACGTCTTGTCCACCGTATACAGCAAGCGCACGGTACTGTTCCGTGTTCCGAATCAGTTTATGCGTCTCATCGGCAATTTGACGCGCAAGTTCGCGTGTCGGTGCGACGATCAATGCTTGTACTGTTTGTGATTCGACATCGATTTGCTCAAGGATTGGCAAGAGAAACGCTAATGTCTTCCCTGTTCCCGTTTGCGCTTGACCAATCAAGTCGCGTCCGTCGAGTAATGACGGAATCGCCTGTTCTTGAATCGGTGTTGGTTCCTTGATGCCTTGTTTTTGTAATTTTTTTATCCACAGGTCACTGATGTGTAATGTTTCAAATGTTGACATGATATATCCTCCTAAAAATTATCCACAGAAAAAAGCTGTGGATAACCTGCTTCGCATAGACAAAAACAGTTATCCACAGCCGTGCTCTATTCAGTATACACAATTTACGCGTTTGTTGCTTCCTGTTTTAGCTTCCAGTCGAGCACGAACGTACCAAACGGGATGAATGATGCGATGAACGCAATCCCCGCTTTGACGATCGACCAATCGTATTTGAATTTCACGACCGCGAGCCAGAGTGCATACATGACGAACAAGACACCGTGAAGTGCACCCACGACCGAAACAGCTTGCGGAATATCCGCCATATACTTCAACGGCATCGCAATCAACAGTAAGACTAAAAACGAGATTCCTTCTAGTATCGCAATCATTCGGAATTGCCCAAGCGTAGTTCTTAACATCCCGTCACTCCTTTTTCTTGATTCCTGTTCTTAGTATACGGGATGGACGATCCTTCTGTGACCTGTGTCACAGGATTGTCAGATTTCAAGTGGACGTAACCGCGCTTCGATGGCAGCTCGCTTTGGTTCAAGAAATGGTGGTAACGCAAGCGTCTCCCCTAACGTTTCAACCGACTCATCCGTCGCGAATCCCGGTGTATCTGTCGAGAGTTCGAATAAGATATGGTTCGGTTCCCGGAAGTAAAGAGCTTGGAAATAGTGACGATCGACTTTACCAGAGTTCGGTAAGTGATAGGCATTCAGGCGTTCGACCCACTTTTCATATTCATCACTGTTCGGTACTCGGAACGCGACGTGATGGACGCCACCACGACCAAGACGTTCTCGGTCGAGATCTGGACGTGCCTCGATATGAACCTCTGCTCCGATACCACCTTCTCCCGTTGCATAGACTTCAATCGGTGCAAAGTCACCTGCTAAAGATGGATAAGAACCTACTTTTCGGAATCCCATGACTTCCGTCAGTACACGGATCGTCAACGTCGGATCGTTGACCGTCAATGTGACGGCTCCTAGTCCAACGATTGCATGCTCCGATGGAATTTCTTCTTGCGGCCATGGTACACCACCTGTGACACCTACCTCACCATCTTCTGCGACGAGAATCAAACGTGTTCCTTCCTGATCACGAAAGGCGAGTGTTCGACGCCCTGCTCGCTCGACGATTTCATCGTGATCCACACCTTTCGCTTCAAAACGTTGTTTCCAAAAATGAAGTGCAGCCGTTGTTTTGACACGAAGCGATGTCGAAGAGATACTCGATGCCCCCGGTACGCCCGTTCCAAGATGCGGAATATCAAAAAACGTCAAGTCCGTTCCTGGATTCCCTTCCGCATCTCCATAAAACAAATGATACGATGTCGTGTCATCTTGATTGACAGTCTTTTTGATCAGACGCATGCCAAGTATTTGTGTGTAGAATTGATAATTGCGTTCCGCCATGCCTGTTAAGATCGATACATGATGAATTCCGAGTAATTCCATCTTCCTCACTCCTTGTCAATGATTTGGTAATTGGAGTATATCTCACATTTATCTTGAATTCAAGATATTAGTCTAATAAAAAACCGCCCCTCCGAAAAGGGACGATTGAATAGTTGAAATTAAAGTTTTACGACGTTAGCAGCTTGTGCTCCACGTGCGCCTTCAGTGATTTCGAACTCAACTTCTTGACCTTCGTCAAGAGTTTTGAAGCCTTCACCAGTGATTGCTGAGAAATGTACGAATACGTCTTCTCCGCCTTCAACTTCGATGAAACCGAAACCTTTTTCTGCGTTAAACCATTTTACTTTACCTGTGTTCATGGGAACAACCTCCAAAAATAAATTACTTAATACATATGCTGGGCATATGAAAAGAATTCATTATTGTCCCGAAATACATGGAGCAACGAAAAGATTGTTCGTGACACGATGTGAATCCGTAATGACAATAACAATATTAAGCTAACGTAAGTATAGAATGGATGCGCTTTAAAAGTCAAGTTGTCAGACCAATGTTTTTCCAATTGATTCCACTTCTTCTACATAACTAAAACAAAAAACAGGTTCAGCCGAAACTGAACCTGTTCTTCTGTTTTAACGGTGGATCCAGACAGCTCCAGCAGAGTTATCTTTTGCTTCACCGATGACTTCAATCTTCAAACCATTGTTCGGGAGTAGTTTCCCTGCATCCGGAATCAACTGGTTGATATACGATTTCGAATCATCGAACTTTGTCACACCTGGGAGACCTTTATAATCGTATGTTCCACGTGATGGCGAATCAATCAACCATGCAGGTGCTTTATCAAAGCTAAACGCAGCATCTGCGATTTGGTAACGTGTGCTTCCTGTCGTGACCGGTTTACCATTGAGTGTTCCGACAATTGCTTCAGGATGTGAGTCAACGACTCCAAGGAATCCTTCACCTGGGTGAACACCTACCCAGTTATCGTCAAAGCTCGAATCACCGTACCAGACGACAAGCCCTGTGTTATACTTCACGCCGCGTGCATGCTCGAGTGCTTTATCCGAGCCTGCATAGTTACGCCATTCGAGGTAGTATGCGTTATCTGCGTAAGAGAAACCGTCTGATGCGACGAAACCGTCAAGCGTGAATTTCGGCGTACCTTCTGCATCATCTTCAAAGACGACTTTACCGTCAACCGTTAGCTTCGCGTTATCAAGTGCGAATCCATCTAGCGCAAGACCAGCGTCTCCGACGTAATCAAATTTCAATGTCACTTTTTTACCCGCGAATTCGCTGAGATCGTACGATTTATCTACCCATGCTCCTTTAGTAGAATCAGCGCGCTGATCTCCATCTGTATCTTCATCACCGATTGTATCGATGACTTTTGATTGTCCATCCGCCGTCGCTGTAACAGTCAAGAAGTCGTAGTTATATTCAATATCATACAATGTTTTGAAGTCGAACTTCGCTTCTTTCGCATTCGTCAAATCAAACTCCGGGGATGTCATGGATGTATGCAAGTCGTTCCCTTTTGTGCTGTAGTAATACTTTTTACCAAATGCCGGTGCGATGCCTTTTACCGGTTTTTTCGGTAAGTTGACTTTGATGATTCCTGGATTTTTCGATTTCGTGACGCTCTGATCGAGGTACGAAGCTGTTCCTAGCTTATCTAAGGAATCAAAATCAACTTGTTGGATATTCGCCCAGTTTCCACCCATCACATTTTGGAAGAACTCTTTGTTTTGTGGTGAGAAACTTGTTGGTTCTGTTCCGGCGATATTTCCGTTCCAGCTACCACCACTCATGATGGACCATGAAGCGACTGGTTCACCTTGACCCGTGTACTTCGTATCGTACTCATCAGGAAGTCCAAGATCATGACCAAATTCGTGCGCGAAGACACCAACCGCACCATCTTCAGGCTGCACCGTGTAATCATAAGCAGCCATTTTTCCACCCCAGTAATCAACACTTGCTGTCGTATTTGCTACCGGATGAACACCATCTAACGTCCAGCGGTGTGACCAGATTGCATCGTCACCAAGAGTACCGCCACCTGCTTCTTGTCCCGTACCCGCATGAATGATCATCAAGTGATCGACGAGACCATCTGGTTCGTTCAAGTCACCGTCTCCATCCATATCGTACTGGTCGAACTTATCGTAATCTGCTAAGTTAATGCCAGCTTTAACAGCTGCCGCTAACGAATCCTTGACGAGACCACGTGGTCCTTTTGATCCCGGTAAGTTATCGTTTCCACCAGCAGGATTATCTGAACCGTAATCCTTCGCTGTACCAGGAACCGTCAACCAGTTCGATACCGTACCATCGACTGAATAACTACCACCTGATTGTTCTTCATAGTATTGTTTGAACGTCTTTACTTTGTCACCATTGAAAAGTTCGAATTCTTTATCACCAAACATTAAATCTTGGTAATGTTTTTGATTGAAGTCATCTGAGTACATATATCCAGGTTCTTGAACGACGTTGTTGTGCTTGAAGTCGCTGTACTCGACGAGGAGGACAAGGACTTTATCCGTCCGTGTTGCACCGTTATAGGCTGCCTGTTTCGCTTTATCTACTTTGACGAAGCCGTTTGGATTGCCTTTTTTGTAGTTTCCGTGTTTTTTCTTCAATTGTTTAGCAAGTTTTTCCTTTTGCTTTGTTAAGAAGTCTTTTGTCTTCTTATCAAATGCTGCTTCTTTACTGGATTCATGATCATGATCGTGATCAGCAGCCGGTTTTCCGTTCGCCTTTTTGTCCAGATACTTTTGAACGGCTTGTTGTTTTGCTTCTGTTGAAGCTGCTTTTGAAATGACCCCACGTTTTTCAAGCACTTTTGCTAATCGATCCTGATCGACCGTGTTTAAATCCATCGGTGCACCAGGTGCTACTTTTTCGGCTGCTTGTACGGACGTTACCTGCCCACCAGGTAACACCGGACCAACAGCAAAAGCAGCTGCCGTAATTCCAGATAGAACGGCTAGACTAAGCTGTTTCTTTTTCCCCACGTGAATTGACCCCCTATGTAGTAGTGAAAAGCATGTGATTACTATACTTTTCTGAATATTCAAATCATAGGTTATTTTATTTCGTTAATCAATCGCTTTTAAGATAATTAGTTCTTTTCGACCATACCTATTTTTTGGAATTTAAATTAATCGGTTATTTTAAAAATCACTCTCCTTTTTTGTAAAAATGACCGGATTTCTTCTTTTGTTTCACGGTACGCTGAAATCACTCTGATGATTACATAAGGAGGATACAATGAGCGCTATAAAACGTTTTGAACGTCATTTGCTTAGAAACTATTTAATTGGTTCATTTGTCGCTGTGTTCGGCGTCGGATGTCTATTTATTTTTGAGACACTGACTTTTACCGGTACAGAACAACTCATTCTAATTGGTATCATGTTTTTTTCTGTTAGTTTAATGGTTTTATTAGAATATCTCGTCTACTCAAAGCATGTTCGCTCTTTACGATACTTCTTTCAAACTGACTTTCCTTCGCTGTCTTCTTTTCAAAATGCTTATCGGACAGCGCATCGGTTTCCGGTTCTGACAGTTCAGCGAATCATGGGACCACACTTCTTAGGTCTCTCGGTTCCTTCGTCACTTTTAACGGCACTCGCGATCTCTCAAGGATGGTTACGAATGCCGTACTATTTGATCGGTCTCGCCTGTTTTGGTGCTGTCCTCGTCGCAATTCTCCACGCTTTGATCGAGTTTTTTCTGACTTATCGTGTCACGGAGCAGATGCTACTTACTTTAGAGAAACATGCTCTTGATCGCAGATTCGATGTTCCGAAAAAAACGACGGTTGTCACGTTAAGACACAAGATGCTCATCAGCACCTTGATCATCGGCGTTTTTCCGGTCATGCTGTTCGTTCTCGCCTCAGCTGTACAACTAACGGAAAATGAGAGCCTTCGTTCCTACTGGAGTTGGGCGACACTCATCTTAGTCGTCATCTTGTCCGTCGCGACGTTTTGTAGTCTTCTTCTTTATGAAAACATCCGAAAGCCGATTGCGATTCTCCAGCAAGGGATTCAAGATGTCGAAAATAATCGACTCATCTCGTTACCGAATCCCTATTCTGATGAATTTTCTCATCTCGTCTCCGGCTTTAACCTGATGATGGAAGGAATCAAAAAACGCGATGAACAAAATGAGCAATTGCTCGATAGTCTGTTTACGTTATTTGCGGCAACACTCGATGCCCGGGATCCTTACACGGCCGGACACTCGCTTCGCGTTGCTGCCTATTCCGTCGAAATCGCTACTGCTGCAAACCTGCCGCACGAACAAATCGAGTTGTTACGTAAATCAGCGCTATTACATGATATCGGAAAGATTGGGATTCGAGATGATGTGTTGTTGAAAGAAGGACGCTTGACTGACGAAGAATTTCAGATCATCCAACAACATCCTGTCATCGGTGTGCACATTCTATCGCAAGTTCAGCTCCCAAAGACGTTACAACCGATTCTTCCTGGGGTAAAGTACCATCACGAACGCTACGACGGAAAGGGGTATCCGGAAGGTCTCGTAGGAGAAGACATTCCACTGTTCGGTCGAATCATGGCCATTGCCGATGCCTACGATGCGATGACATCCGATCGTCCCTATCGTAAGGGAATGCCTGTTGAGAAAGCTTTATCTATCTTAGAAGAAGGCATGGGTACACAATGGGATGCTACCTTTACGCGTCTTTTTCTAGACTTGAAACGTTCGCTAATCAAAGACGTGTCATAAATACGGAAAGGAGATTCTCATGCATCCGAAAATCGTGGAACGTCATGAATTTTATTTTGTTGGTCTTGGACTGACTTGCGAAGAAAACGAACTGCATACGTTGATGCCGGAACTCTGGCGTGAATTTTCAAGACGTTCACATGAGATTCCTGCAAAGCCAGATAGCTATCCGCTTGATATCTCACTCGAACGAAATGGAACCAAATACTCCCAATGTGTCGGGTATCCCGTCTCCTCACTCGATGGCATCCCAAAAGGAATGAAAGGTCACCGGATTCCAGCTGCGCGTTATGTCTTCTGGAAGCACGAAGGACCGGATATCGAAATTTGGAAATCATTCGAGAAAATCCAACGCTTTGCTTCAAAGCAAGGAATCGAGCTTGATCCACATGATTTTAAAATTGATGAGACCCGAGATGACGTCCACCATCTCTACCAACGCATTCGCTGAACCATTCTCTTGAATGGTTCTTTTTTCGTCTTGAAATATCTTTTACAGTTAATAATTCAGTCCAGGTACTACGGACTATATTCAGAAAATTCGATTTAATTCGAATGACTTATTCTCGCTTTCTTCATTCTTTGGCATAGTTAGACTCAACCCAAACAAGGAGGCGATTTATTTTGAAAAAGTTTCTCGCTACATCGCTTGTCGCAAGTGTACTTGTTGTTCCTACAGTCGTAGGTGCAGAAGGTCTTCAGTCTGGTAAACTCACGAAAGCTTCGTCAGAACCAGCTGCAACGATCGTTAAAGATTTCGTGAACAAAAAAGGTGACTTTGCTGTTCAGAACGTCGAAAAAGACGGATCTTCACAGATCGTACGTCTCCAACAAGAAGTGGATGGCGTCCCTGTCTTTGGTAGTGTCGTCGTCGGGAACGTCGCGAAAGACGGTACTTTGAAAGCAGTCGTAAACGATGCGATCAACGTTAAAGGAAAACCAGGTCTCGCGAAAAAAGCAACGCTCTCTGAAAAGAAAGCGATCAAGCTTTATCAAAAAGCAATCAAGGCTTCTAAATTCGAAGTCGCTCCAAAAGCAGAACTCGTCATCTATCCAGTAAAAGATGATGCTGTGTATGCATACAAAGTCACATCGACTGTCCTCGCGGGCAAAGAGCCATCACGTTGGACATACTTCATCGATGCGAACTCAGGTAAAGTACTTAACAAGTTTGACCAACTCGCTCACGCAACAGGTACGACAGTACTTGGTACAAGCGCAACATTCAATACGACGTTGAGCGGTTCAACGTACTATCTTCAAGATACGACGCGTGGTAAAGGTGTCTACACATACGACGCGAAAAACCGGACATCACTCCCAGGAACACTCTGGGCAGATGCAGATAACGTCTTTAACGCGACATATGACCGCGCTGCTGTCAGTGCACACGTCAACGCTGCAAAAACATATGATTTCTATAAAAACACATATGGTCGTAACAGTTACGACAACGCTGGTGCACGCTTGAACTCAACAGTTCACTATTCAACGAACTACAACAACGCATTCTGGGATGGCACGAAGATGGTCTATGGTGACGGAGATGGCACGACATTCGTCGCACTCTCGGGCGCACTTGACGTCGTCGCTCACGAATTGACACACGCTGTCACAGAATACACAGCTGGTCTCGTGTACCAAAACGAATCTGGTGCGATCAACGAAGCCGTTTCAGATATCATGGGTACAGTAGCTGAGTATACAGTCGGATCGAACTTCGACTGGCTCGTAGGAGAAGACATCTACACACCTGGAGTTAGCGGTGACGCACTCCGTTCGATGTCGAACCCAGCTGCTTACGGCGATCCTGATCACTACTCAAAACGTTACACAGGTACACAAGATAACGGTGGTGTCCATATCAACTCTGGTATCATCAACAAAGCTGCTTACCTCCTCGGTAACGGTGGAACGTTCTACAACGTATCTGTCACAGGAATCGGTGTACCGAAACTCGGTGCGATCTACTACCGTGCCCTCAACACGTACTTGACTCCGAACTCGAACTTCAGCTCACTCCGTGCAGCAGTCATTCAATCGGCAAAAGACCTCTACGGTTCAACAAGTGCGGAAGCAACAGCTGCAGCGAAATCATTTGATGCAGTAGGCGTCTACTAAGAAAATCTCCTCCCAAAGGATTTTCATATTTCCTCCCGAGTGTCGGACTCGGGAGGTTTTTTGCGCAAAAAAGACGGATTCGCTTGAAGCGAATCCGCCGTTCATTCATTCTTGTCCAGGATCACGCGCAAGACGTAGACGCATCTTGCCGTTGTCCGGGAACACTTTTAGTTGTAAGGATTCTCCCTCGTACCATGTACCATAGCTCGTATCGACGACGGGTTCACCTAGTGTCGATAATCCACCAGTCGACGCATTCGTCCAGTCGATTGCTTCAATGATTCCGTCCGAGACAACGAGCAGATATCCAGCATTCGAGAAGTAGTACGTATTGACGGCATCCTTTTGTGTATTACCGACGGCACCGTACTTCTTTTCGAATTCAGCGATCGGTTTTCCGAGATACTGCTCCGGCTTGTCGATCGGTTGGTTGGCGACTGCTTGTGAGAGCGCCGCAAGAACGGCTTTGTCTGATGTCCCTTTTGGTGCTTCTAAACGAACTTCACTTTCCGGTAAGTACCCTTCGATACTGTCATTGAGTTTGAGATGAACCATGCCGTCCTTCGCATCTAACACCTCATAGACATCACCTAAATCTGCTTTGTAGATGACACTACTACGACTCGCATCGCTATAGACATTCGCGAACGGACGTGTCACCCAAGCCGCTTGCGCATACTCTGCTGCTTTTTTCTTTGATTTTTTCTTTTCTTTTTTCGCTTCTTTTTTATCTTTCGACGCTGCTGTTTCTTTCTTCGACTCATCGTTTTTCGTTGCTTGATCGGTCGTTTTCGGCTTCTCGAGCGTCGATGTTGCTTGAGAGGCGTCGTTGTTCGTCAACATATATAACCAACCACCGACGATGAATACCGTCGCGAGAATACCACCAAAGGCAATCCCTCGACGATTTCGTTTTTGTTTCCGTCTTTCTCGACGCGACTGTCGTTCTTGTTCTTGTTGGTGTTCACTCATGTATGGTTCCTCCTGAAAAAGTCGACACAGTTTTTCCCCACTATACCACCAATGTTTACTCGAAATATTTAAATTTCGATGACAGTTCGACCACGATGACGTGAAGTCAGCAAGGCTTCTGCGACTTCAGGTAAGTCGTTTAGTGTTTTGACGTCGACTTCTGACGCAAGATCGACCTGCCAGTCACTCGCTAAACGTTGCCATAGCTCTTCGCGATAGGTAATTGGTGTTTGCACCGCATCGATTCCGATCAAGCGGACGCCACGTAGGATGAAAGGATAAACTGTCAACGTCATTTCTGCCCCACCGACGTTCCCACACGTCGTGACGACACCACCATATTGTACGAAGCGAATGACGGACGCGAGCAATGGTCCCCCTACCGTATCAATGACACCGGCATAAAGCCCCTTTTTTAGAGGACGATCGGTTTCTTCTAGGAACGTAGCACGATCTAGTACCTCAGCCACTCCCTTTTCAAGCAACCGTTCTTGTTCTACTCGTTTTCCGGTCACGGCATGTACCGTGTACCCTAAGCGAATCAGTAAAGCAATCGCAATCGTACTAACGCCACCCGTCGCTCCCGTCACGAGGATCGGTCCTGCATCCTTCGAGACGATTCGCGATAATTCATCAACCGATTGCGCTGCCGTCAATCCAGCCGTTCCATATTGCATCGCTTCTAATGGATGAATGGATTCTGGAAGTCGCGTCACCCAATCGGCTGGTACACGTATGTATTCTTGAAATCCGCCCGAAGTGTTCATCCCGAAATCAAAGCCATTGACGACGACGGCTTGACCGGTTTGAAATCGTTCATCTGTCGTTTGTTCGATGTATCCTGCTGCGTCAACGCCCGGTGTATGCGGATAGGATTTCGTCACCCCACGATTACCCGACATCGATAAAGCATCCTTATAGTTGACGCATGAGTGCGTGACACGAATCAGGACGTCTCCTTCTGGTAAATCATCGACGTTCTTTGTCTCGATGTTCCCCTCATACGATCCGTCGACTTCTCGGACGACGAATGCTGAAAAAGTGTGTTCCATGATCTCTCTCCTTTCGCTTGTGCTTCTCTATACCCTGTTGTTTCCATCGACACACTAAAAATCCCTGCCGTTTTTCAAAGAAGCGACAGGGATTGAGGATCATATACAACAGCAAGTCTTGAGCGTTTTCAATCAAACTGATGCATAAATGCTCCGAATTCTCCCTGAATCGTTTGCTTGTCCCTCTCCGATAACGTAGTAGCTTTTTCTGTGTATCGTTCTAAGAGATAGGCTTTTATTAAGAGATGAGAAGGTTGAAATCCGATACGCAGGAACCATTCCTGAAACGTCTCTGTATCATGCCGCTGTAAACGGACCGGTAGGATCTGATTGAACTGGATGAGCTGTTTGCGAATCCAGGCATCTGGTAGATCGATTTGTTCCTCTGTCAAAATAAAGTCATTATGGGGAGGCTGTACTTGGAGGTCAGTTTTTATCAGTTCTTCATTGTGCTTCTTGGTCTTTCGACGTTTCCGCCAAACGATATAGCTTATGATGAATAGAGGGAGAACAAGCAAGCTCACCAGTAACATCGATGAGGGCGCTCCCCCTTTTCCATTCATACCTCTCTTAGCATTTTTAACCCCTACAACGACCACCTTACTCTTTTTCGGTTTAAGATCTTTCTGCTTTTTCGGCTTTTCGTTCGTGTCCCAAACACGCAAATCTTCATCATTTTTTATCTTCTTTTTCGGCAACCACGAAAGAAAAGGAATGTTTAACAATTTTCCATTTTTATTGCAGTTCGGTTTACATGATCTATTCATTTCGATTCCAGACGTCTGAACCGCTTTTGGCTTCATTGCTTGAAAAGCCGCTTCTGTCAGTGGCTTACCGATTCCTAAGATTAGCAAAATCAGTCCGATACCAATTACGAGTCGTTTTCGAAGTGACATCAGAAGACCCCCTCTTTTAAATACCATTATAATCCATATTAAAAATTTTTGTGTATTTTTATGGATGTCTTGAAACGAGGAATGATTGTGTAAGGAGAGGGGAAAAGGTAGACAGACCTATTCAGAGAGGGGAACCATTTCATGTTAAAACTCGATCACACGCATGATCCGTATCAAAATGCGGCGTTGATTCAGGAATACGTTGAAACGTCAACCAACGAACAAGCAGTTCGACAAGCGGAGCAACTGCTACACGATAGTGCATTCATTGCACCACGACGCAATCCTAACCTCAGTCGAACGCTTCGTTCGATGATTTCACCATTATTTTTGACGAACCGTGATAAACATATTCTACCGCTGACACCCGCTTTCGTAACACCAAGCGATGAGGTTCGACCAAGTTGGTTCGGTCGTCTCAATCATGAGTTCGAACGTTTGATCAGCGATGTCGAAACCGTCGATGTTACTGCTTTTGGCGCAGTCGGTGATGGACAGACGGATGATACACAAGCGTTCATCGACGCGCTTGGTGATGGACATCGACAAGTCCATGTCCCGGTCGGTACGTACGTCGTTCAGGGGATTCGCTTACCTAGTTACACGATCTTAACGGGGGCAGGCAAAGGGAAGACAATCTTAAAGATGCACGATAAGGCACCAAAAGGCCGTCGTCTCGTGACGAATCAAAATTATCTTCTCGGCAATCATCATCTTCTTGTCGAGAAAATGACGCTCGATTGGAACATCAAACGCATCGGTGACGCGAAAAAAAGTAGCACATGGGGCAACCACTCCAGTTGTCTCACATATGCGCATGTCACCTATGCCTGGGTCTTTGATGTCGAGGCCGTCAACCCGGGGCTTCACTGTTTCGATATCTCGACGCCCTATTACAATTACAACGGGGACGGCGCCCGCGCGAACTTAAGTAGTTCATTCATCTGGTTCGACGGATTGACCGGTTCCGGATTCGGCGATGACGGAATCACGACGCACCACAGTGACCATCTTTTCATCTCGAACTGCTTCATGCATGACCCAAGTGGACGTGCCCATGCAGAAGGCTTCTCCAATTCAAATGGAATCGAGATCGATGACGGATCACGCGACGTCTGGTTGTTCAACAACGCAACAAGTCGGTGTTTCGGTGGACTCGAAATCAAGGCACATGCGACCTCTTCTGCTGCCTCAACCGTCAAAATCGTCGGTCACCTATCGATTGATGATCATCGTGCCTTTAACTTCCGACATATCGGACACCATCAAGCAAGTGATCCGACGTCTCAGACGGCTTACAATATCATCGCAACGCGCTTGATCGCTCAAACTCCTCAGTATACGGAGTTATATGCGAATTCAAAACCGCGCGCACTCGTCGTTTCCGCTTACCGTAACGTCGTCATACATGATTTTACGGTGCTCGGTGATCCGTATTATGACTATCAAGAACAACCGATGATCGGAATTCAATATAAGGCACGAAACGTCACGCTCAGTCAGTTGAAGATGAGCGGATTCCGTCAAGCGAAAACGGACATCCAAATCTTTGGTGGAGAAAACGGGGCTGAGGATATACGCCTTCGTGATATTCGGATCGAGGATTCCGCTAAACACGGAATTACGATCGGTCCAGACATCACGCATGTCAAGCTGACGAACGTGGCATTAAAAGGAGACGGAACAGTTGGCTTAAACGCTAAATCGGAACCGGAAATGGAACGATTCATCGCGACCGGATTCAAAGTACCGATTCGCGCCCAGTCGACACAAGTATGAACAAAATGACAGGATGGACCGCGGTCCATCCTGTCATTTTTCATTGGGATCGAATATACGCGAGAACACGTGTATCAATCGCACGATCCGCTTGTTCGCGCATCTCGAAGTTTTCCGTATGCAGATATGTCCGGAACGCGTCTTCGAAATCACCCCGGTAGCCGAGCGCTAATAATTTATCCATCAACTCTGACTCTAAGACATCATCAATCGGCTTGATTTCTTCCGGCTTACTCGGTTGCAGATACAGTGTATGCAGTTGATAGATACGTTCGAGCTCCTCAATCGGACTCGGATGATCGTCAACGCGTAAATCAATATAGCGGTCGTTGAATCCACCGTATCCGCCACCCTCCTTGACGACGAGCAGTGCCGCTGATTGCATTCCGCGTGAGTCCCCGCCTGCTGCTTGACCAGCTGCTAACGCACGCAACAAACGTTCTGCAAGCGGACCTTGCGTCGATTCAAAGACGCGTGCCATCTCTTTCACCGTATTGCCGTCTACAAGAATATTCCCTTGCGCTGCAAAGTGTTTACCGGCAATACCGCCTGCCCAGTCGTTACATCCCTCACCCGTGAATGTCGCACTCTTGCCATTCGCATCGATAATACCGACCTGGCGATCCGCTCGTCCTTCATCTGCTTCCGTTAATCGACGTATTACTTCGTCCGCTGAAGCGCCTTGTTCGATCATCCGCAATCCTTCAGGACCATACGTCGTGTTTGCAAACGACTGTGTCGCTACCGCACCCACTCCTGCCTTCGCAAACGGAACAGCACTCCCGACCGCTAAAAACTTCGACTGAACGGCAACGCCCCATGCTTGTTCTTTTTCACAATACCCAACGATTGAATATGTCACTTCAGTTCCCCCTTTAGTCATTACCTATTCCGTTCGTGATAACGCTTCCCGATTCCTGCAACTGAAAAACCTTCCGGACACCTGTCCGGAAGGTCGACTTCATTGAATACCAAGTGTCACAGCGAGTAATAAGGCAGCACATGCCAAGGCAATCCAGATCGCGAAGAGTTTCCAGACGAAGCGTAACCATTGCTCATACGGAATGCCTGCAATTGCGAGAAATGCCATCAAATGCGCGCTCGTCGGGAAAATCATGTTCGTCAGTCCATCTCCATATTGGAATGCTAAGACAGCCACCTGACGCTCGATCCCTAATAAATCGGACAATGGTGCCATGATGGGCATCGTCGTTGCCGCTTGTCCACTCCCGGATGGAATGAAGAAATTCGTAATCAATTGCACGGCGTACATCCCGATGACAGCAAAGAACGTCGGTAAATGTCCTACGGCATTCGATAAGCCGTAAATGACCGTATCGATAACACGTCCTTCTTCGAGAATGACGACGATTGCTCGAGCAAACCCAACAATCAAGGCGCCGAACGTCACAGCTTTCGCACCGTCAATCAAACTCTCGAACGTTCCGTTTACACCAAGCGTAACGATTCCCGCAATCATCCCGATGATCAAGAAGGATGCGGTTAATTCCGTCAAATACCATCCCCATTCAAAGATTCCGATTACATTGAGCGTAATTCCACCGATTAAAACCAGTAAGACGAAAGCATGACGTTTCGAAAAGCGTGAAATCGTCGTCGCTGCTTCTTCCGAGCGACGTTGTTCAAGATCATAAACCAGACTGCGCGCCGGATCATGTTTGACTTTCCGTGCGTAGTTCATGACATAAAGAATCGTCACTGCTAAAAATACGATATACACAGCCGTTCGGTACCCAAGACCACTAAAGAGCGGTACTTCCGCAATTGATTGAGCGACACCTACCGTAAACGGATTCAACATCCCGCCGGCAAAACCAACCGCCGCCCCTAGACTGACGATCGCGGCTCCTGTCATCGCATCATATCCAAGGGCACGCGCTAACATGATCCCAATCGGCACGAAGATGATCGTTTCCTCTGCCATCCCGATCGTCGCCCCGGCAATCGAAAAGACGAACATCGTCATCGGAATCATGATGTGCCCTTTTTGACCGAATCGGCGAATCAATTGATTGATTCCTGCTTCAATGGCGCCGGTTTGACGAATGATGCCGAAGACACCACCGACAAGAAAGATATAGAAGATGATCGCAGCACCCGCTTCCATGCCTTGCGGGATTGCTTCAAATAAACCAAAGAGATTGACAGGTGCAGACTCTACCGCGCGATATGTGCCATCGATGACGACGGTTTGTCCGTCTTGTTTTTCACGGTCGAATTGCCCTGCTGGAAGTGTATACGTCAAGATGACTGAGATGATGAGAATCGCCATGATGATGGCATATGTATGAGGCATCTTGAAGAATGATCGCTTCGACTCTGGTGCATTCGTTCGTTCATTCATGATAAAGGCCTCCTTTTTTGTGTCATTATAAGAATAATGCCCTAATCAGGGAAAAACTAACAGTTTCAATGAAATGTCATACGATTGTAAAAGAAAAGTGGAATACTTCTAACTTAAATAGAGGCTTTAATCGATCATATCGCATGAAACAAAAAAGGAAGATATGCTAGGTCATGAACCTAGAATACCTTCCTTATGTGTCATGTCAATCGCTTATGATTATGCTTGGAACGATTGAACGTCTAATGGTTTAGCGAGAGCCGTTTGTGCAAACGCAACGAACTGTCCGAAATGAGCACTTGTGTTGTGTGCTTCGATTGCAGCTTGGTCTTCCCATTTTTCAATCATCATGAAGACATTTTCGTCTTCTGTGCTTTGGAACAAGTCATAGCTGATGTTTCCTGCTTCAGCACGTGATCCTGCCACTAGTGTTTTAGTTGCTGCTAAAAATTCTTCTCGTTTTGCGGGTTGTACTTCTAATTTTGCTTCGATGGCGATCATCGGAAAGCCTCCTCTGTAATTTCGTTAACTTAAGCATCTTAGCACCTCCGAATTCGTTACGCCATAAAGATGCTCGGACGATTGATGATATTTAATTACGGGTAATTACAGATGTAATTATTACTTTGTGCCACACCAGAGAAAGGAGCAACGAAGATGCGCGTTGAGGTATTTTATTTTGAGGATGACGGGCACATTCCGAACAACCCGACATTCCCCGTGTTGATTTATCGGCACGCATTTGCAGAGCCATCACACATCGAACAGACCTTCCATGCACATGACTGGCGTAACAGCTGGGTGGATGGGATTTTTGACTTTCATCATTATCATAGTATCGCTCATGAAGTGATCGGGATTCTTGAAGGGCATGCAACCGTTCAGCTGGGTGGTCCGCTCGGTAAGACCTTCACTTTGACGAGCGGAGATATTCTTTTACTTCCTGCAGGTACGGGACATAAAGCACTTGATACAAGTCGACACTTTCGAGTGATCGGTGCCTATCCGGATGGTCAAGACTACGATACGCTGACAGGTCAAACAAGTGAACGCCCGGAAAATCTTCAACGTATTCGTCAGGTGATGCGCCCAACTCAAGATCCTGTATTCGGTGATCACGGTCCTTTGTTTGAGCATTGGTGACGTCTCCTTCTATTGAAGAAGACGTTTTTGTTCGGAGTTCGCGTGGTAAACCCTACTATTGTCTCTCTACTAAAGGAGGAAGAACGATGAACGCAACAGAAAAGACGTTGATACTTGCTGCATTAAAGCAAAAAACGGTGACGTTTCCCGATCAGACGCATGTTCGGGCACTCGGACAAGGCACATGGCGAATGGGAGAAGAGTCGGAAAAGCACGAAGCAGAAATCGAAGCACTCCGTGTAGGTCTCGATAGTGGAATGGAGCTCATCGATACGGCAGAGATGTACGGGGAAGGTGCTTCTGAAGAATTGATTCGCGACGCGATTGCAGATCGACGAGAGGAAGTCTTTCTCGTCTCGAAAGTGTATCCGCATCATGCTGGCGGAGAAGCATTAAAGCAGGCTTGTTCCAACACACTTGAACGCCTCGGCACCGATTATCTCGATTTGTACCTCCTTCACTGGCGTGGTGATATTCCACTCAAAGAAACGGTCGAAGGGCTGGAAGCTTTAAAACAAGAAGGCAAGATTCGCCGTTGGGGTGTATCGAACTTTGACGTATCAGACATGAAGGAACTGTTAGCACTGCCAGGTGGTGATCAATGCGCTGTCAATCAGGTACTCTATCATCTTGGATCACGCGGAATCGAGTATGAACTATTACCGTTACTACGTGAGCATAATATTCCAGTGATGGCGTATTGCCCACTAGCAGAAGGTGGTTCATTACGCGATCAACTTCTGAATCATCCGACTGTCGAAGAACTCGCTGAGACACACGGTGTGGATCCGGCACAGATTCTACTTGCATGGGCGATTCGTGAAGGTGATGTCATCGCGATTCCTAAGGCTGGTCAGGCACATCATGTCGAAGCCAATGGTCGCGCTGCGCTTCTGAATTTAACAGAGGAAGAGCTCGCTGCACTTGATCAAGCGTTCCCAGCACCAACAAAAAAAGAACCGCTCGATATCGTTTAAGGAGGTCATTTTCATGACAAAACATGTTCAACTCGGTCAATCTAACTTATTCGTTCACCCAATCGGTCTCGGTACGAATGCTGTCGGTGGACACAACTTGTATCCGAATCTCGATGAGCAAGCCGGACGCGATCTCGTTCGTGTCGCTTTGAAGCAAGGAATCAATTTCCTCGACACAGCTTTTATCTACGGACCAGAACGTTCGGAGGAACTCGTCGGTGAGGTCTGGAACGATACGGTCGCTCGAGAAGATGTCGTCCTCGCGACGAAAGGTGCGCATCAGTTCGTTGACGGAAATGTCGTCATGAACAATTCACCAGACTTTCTCCGTCAATCGGTCGAAGAGAGTTTAAAACGTCTTCAGACAGACTATATCGATTTGTATTACATTCATTTTCCGGATGAATCAACACCAAAGGATGAAGCCGTCGCAGCACTCGCAGAACTGAAGAAAGAAGGAAAGATTCGCGCAATCGGTGTCTCGAATTTCTCACTTGAACAACTGAAGGAAGCGAACAAAGACGGACATGTCGACGTCTATCAAGGGGAATACAACCTATTCAAACGGGATGCGGAAAAAGAATTACTCCCGTATATCGTTGAGAACGGCATGTCGTTCGTCCCGTACTTCCCACTCGCTGCTGGATTATTGGCAGGGAAATATACAAAAGAGACGACGTTTGATGATTTACGAAAAAACGATCCTTTGTTCCAAAAAGATGTCTTCGAGGAAAACCTCGCAAAAGTCGATCAACTACGTCCGATCGCAGAAGCACATGATGCGGAAGTCGCACACATCGTACTCGCGTGGTATTTGGCACAAGACGGCATCGATGCCATCATCCCTGGTGCGAAACGACCGGATCAGGTGACGGATACGTTGCGTACGTTAGATGTTCAGTTGTCACAAGAGGATATCGAAAAAATCGACCAGATTTTTAGCTAATTGTTCTCTTCGTATGTACATGAGCAGAATAGGCGAAAAATCATGCTGAACTTCGTATGATGGAAGCATGGAGGCGATTGATCATGAAGCACCATTTTCATTTAACCGCAGACTGGCCGGGCAATCGCAATGATGTCGGTCAAATCGAGACAGGTGAACTAAAAACAAAAATCTCAATTCCGGACGCCATGGATGGTCCAGGGGTTGGTACGAACCCAGATGAGATGTTACTTGGGGCTGCTGCTACGTGCTATATCATCACGCTCGCCGCGATGCTTGAGCGTAGTCACATTCCAAAAGTCTCGTTAACGATGGAATCTGAAGGCATCGTCGATGTCACGAACGGTGTCTTCACATACGACGCGATCATTCATCGTCCGAAACTCTTATTGCCATCCGATCTGTCGGATCGTGATCTGGAGAAGGTGCAACGTCTTGCTGAAAAAGCGGAAAGTTCGTGTATGATTACGCGGGCACTGGCTGGTAATGTTAAAGTATCGCTTGAGGCTGTTGTGGAGCGAGTCTCAAATTAACAAACTAAAATCATCGTTTAACTTTTTAGTTAAATGATGATTTTTTACTTTATTTAGCTATTTATTGGTATATTATTGATGATTTACTTATTATAAATACCATTTAATATCATTCGGAGGATAACCATGTCTTATTATGAAACACTACGTTCTTCAACTGAAGCTAACTCACAATCCGATACAACAAGTGTCTCTGTACCAGCACATGACTACACAACAGAATTACTTACGCACCTTAATCAAGTACTATATCAATCTTTAGACCATTTACAAAAACAAGATAAACCTGATCAAATGGTTGAAACGGTCAATGAATGGCTCCTGCATTTAAATCAACCTCCGATCGACTCGCCGCTTCATCGTGAACTCACTACTAGCACAACTCATGCTTTACCTACACAATATAAAAATTCTTTGCGTGCTTGGGAACTCATTGCTCCTGGCCAACTTGAACAAGAACAGTTATTGCATCACATCAATCAAGAATTATGGACAGCATCTGCTGCTGATTGGATGGTGAGTTTTACACGACATTCTGGAATTCAGACGCTTGTCCCAGCCTTAAAAGAAGCAGAAGCTCAAAACAAACCAATTCGTATATTGACTTCATTCTATATGAATATTACAGAAGCGAAGGCTATCCGACAGTTGATGGAATTCAGCAATATCGAAGTAAAAATTTATGAACCGATTAAAAAAAATCATGCGTTTCATCCGAAAGCCTATTTATTTTCTCGTCCTGATCAGTTGGATAGTGCTATTGTTGGATCTTCTAATTTATCAAAATCAGCTTTAACGAACGGCATGGAATGGAATATTCGTATACCTTCTACACCCGTCACAACATTAGTCACTCAAGCGAAAAACTTATTTGAACAGCTTTGGAACAGCCACGAAGCGACTATATGTACAGAAGAATTATTAGTTCAATACGAACAGTACCAACAAGAAACACCACCTATAAGATCATTTTCTATCCGCGATACAGTTGCCGAACCCGCTGTCGATTACACCGTTATTGAACCAAACCTCATGCAGATTCCAGCTTTAGAAGAACTGAATCGTTTGCGCGAGCGAAAAGAAACAAAAGCAATGGTCATTGCGGCAACAGGAACAGGGAAAACGTATTTAGCAGCATTTGATGTCCGTCAAGCTCACGCTAAAAAAGTATTATTTGTTGCACATCGTGGAAAGCTACTATCACAAGCTGAGCATACATTTAGGCAAGTTTTTTCAAATGAAAGTTATACATTTGGTAGATATTCAGGATCACAACAAATTCAAGATGCACAATTTACCTTCGCTACCGTTCAAACACTTTCAAAAGAGGTTCATCTTAATCAATTTTTACAGGATACGTTTGACTACATCATTATTGATGAATTCCATCACGCTTCATCTGCTTCTTACCAAAACATTCTTAACTATTTTACACCTCAATTTTTGCTTGGCGTAACGGCAACACCAGAACGAATGGATGGTCAAAATATCTTCCAGCTTGTTGACTATAATGTCGCTTACGAAGTTCGTCTGTATGATGCCTTAGCACAAGATTTACTTTCACCATTCCATTATTTTGGGATTCAAGATGATGAATCGATTGATTATTCTCTTATTCCTCAGCAAAACGGCTTTTATGTAGAACAAGATCTTGTTGTTGCACTCGAACGATCAACACGAACAGATTATATTGTTGAAATGATTCGTAAATTTGGGTTTAGTGGTAATCAGGCTGTTGGATTAGGATTCTGCGTCAATATCAATCATGCAGAGTTTATGGAGCAAGAATTTAAACGACATCAGATTGAAGCAATGGCCGTTACAAGTAAACAGTCCGAAGATGAACGCGAAGAGGCCATTCGCCGACTAGAGGACGATCAAGATCCACTGCAATATATTTTTACAGTTGACTTGTTTAACGAAGGAGTCGATATTCCAAAAGTCAATCTAATGCTATTTTTACGTCCAACGGAGTCTCCTACAATTTTTATTCAACAATTGGGGAGAGGCTTACGTAAACATAGCTCAAAAGAATTTGTTACGATTTTAGATTTTATCGGAAATAGTCAAAAGGCTTTTGTTGCACCGCTTGTGTTGTCTGGTCAACAATCGTTTCATTCTATTGATCGTTATAAAATTGCTACTGCTGTAAAACAGCATTTTCCGATTTTACCGGAAGGTTCTTTAGCCATTCTAGATTCAATTACAGAAAGATTTATTATTGAACAAATGAAAAAAATAGAGTTTTCAGCTAGCAAACAGCTCCGTGAAAGTTATCAAAGGCTGACACGCATGATCGGAAATCCTCCGAGTTTAAATGATTTAGTTGCACATAAAGAGGCGCCAGCTGTTGAAAGTATTGTTCAGCAATGGAGAAGTACATTACGTCTTAAACAACTTGAAAAACATGCTACCGATGAAGAACTACGTTTATTGCTCGATGACACTACACGCAAAATTGTTGAACAGCTCGAAGGACTATTTCCAATTCGTGAGCCCTTCAGCTTACTAATTTTAAAACATTTACTGCATCACCCCTCTGCTTCAGTACAAGATATTGAACAAGAAGTTTTCAAAGAATTCGCCTTATCACCGAATCACTCTTTTTCAAAGCGACCAATTATTCATCATCTTTTTAAACGCTGGTCTACTGCGTTTAAAAATGATCGTATTCAATTGCTAGATGCTGTATCAGAAGAACGCTATCGCTTTTCAAATACAGTCGTTCAAGCACTTCAACAATTAACTGAATTACGTTCATATATGATGCATTTTATCCAAGCAGGTCTACTTGCATTTCACCAACTACCAGATCGAATTAATTGGTTGATCGAAGATCAGGCGTTTCTATTACATCAAACATACAATCGTTCTGTTATCCAACGTCTCCTATGTTCATCAAGTCAGGAAGGTTCTTGGCGTGAAGGCGTAGCTCAAGCTGGTGACGACTACATTTTATTCGTGAATTTACACAAAGATGAAGCCATTGATGAGCAACTAAAATATAACGATTATTTCTTAGATCAATATCGTTTCCACTGGCAGTCTCAAAGCAATGCAACCGCTACAGGTAAAGCGGGTACTTTATATCAAAACCATGAGAGCGAAGGAATTCGTATTCATTTGTTCATGCGCAAAGCAGATAAAGAACAAGGAAGAGCGCTACCGTTCACATACTTTGGCCAGTTAAAGCATCTTCAAAGTACAGGTTCTAAACCGATTAGTGTGACTTGGTCACTTCATTCTCCACTATCAATTGAACTGTTTAAGGAGTGGCAAACTCTTTCTTAATGTACTCAACTGCAGGAATATCAGCAGGAGCCCATTCAAGCTGATCAAGGTCTGAAACAGATACCCAGCGAAGCTCTGCATGTTCTACGGCAATCGGTTCTCCTGTTACGATTTCAGCTTCAAACGTATGCAGTGTAACAATAATAGCATCGTACTCGTACGTCGTTTTTTCGATTGGTTGTTTGACCTTAATGTTACATTTTAATTCTTCATTGATCTCGCGAACTAAAGACTGTGAAGGCGTTTCATGTAGCTCAATTTTCCCCCCAGGAAACTCCCATAAGTTGGGCAATGACATTTGGCTACTACGAAGTGCACACAATATTTCATTATGATCATTGCGAATGACAGCCCCTACGACTTGAATATGTTTTTTCATTTTTATGTTTCACTCCAAATCACTGTAGATTTTTCAGTTCTTTGCTTATCATAACAAAAACCGTTAGTCCTTTTACTTACATAAGGATTAACGGTTTTATTTGTATCAAGTTATCCACATGTGGATAACTCTGTTTATGATATACTAATCACACTTATCCACAAGTAGAAATGAGGAAATTAGATGCCCCGTGAACTCTATCCGATCGTCGTCAAATCCGAATGGATTGAATTGATTCGAAGCGGTTATCCCGCGTTACGTAAAGAAATGTTTGAATCCTTGCAACATATTAAAGAAGCAGGTGGACTGCTTCATCTGATGACAGAACATAAAGAATACCTTGCAACTGGCTATTTTGGCAAGCAAGAAAAGGGTGTCGGTTGGACACTCTCGATGGATGAACAAGACACGATCGATGTTGCTTTCTTCAAACGCCTTTTCGAACAAGCTCTAGACAAAAGAAACGACTTTTTTGAAGAAGAGTCCGAAGCTTTCCGTATTTTTAATGGTGCAGGTGATGGTATTGGTGGACTGACGATTGATTGTTATGACCATCATTACCTCATCCTCTTCGAAAATGAAGGCATCTATACTTTTCGCCCGATGATTCTCGAGGCGCTTGAATCGCTCGTTCACTATAAGAGCATTTATGAAAAACGAGATTTTCTTATCGATCTTCAACCCGTCAAAGGCGACGATTTTTTAATGGGTGAACGCGGTGATTTTCCAGAAATGCTGCAGGAACATGGTGCACGGTATGCATACGACCTTGACGCTGGCATGCGGACTGGCTTCGATATCGCGCAACGCGCACTTCGTAAAGTTCTGATGGATTCAGTTAAAGAAAAGAACGTACTGAATCTCTTTTCTGATACAGGAACTTTGACAGTATCTGCACTTCATGGTCATGCTACTCACACGACGAGCGTTGATTTCTCGACACGTAGTCGAAATAAGACGACAGATAATCTTACGTTGAACCATTTTACTCCTGAAGAACAGATACTTTTGGTTCAAGATGCGTTCGACTATATCGAACAAGCGGATAAGAAGACTCGTTTTGACGTTGTCTTGTTCCATCCGCCCGTACAAGTGAATACACGGACGCGTCAGTTTCGAACGGAACAGGATCTTTCTCCTTGGATCCAAAAAGTCATTCATCTGACGAATCGCGGAGGATTGCTTGCGATTACGACAGATAGTCCTGCTCTTGATGCGTCACAATTGAAAAAAGCTATCGAGCAGGCCTTCAACAAATTGCGTCAAAAATTTGAAGTCGTATGGGAGCAACCGGAGCAGAAAGATTTCCCGACTCCTCCTTCTATGCCGCAACTCGCTCAAAAAAGTATTCTTGTTCGCCGTAAATGATCTGTTATCTAAAAAATCCGCTACCGAAAATTTCAGTAGCGGATTTTTTATGTTTTTAACAGGAAATGTAAAATAAATGAAGAATCATTTTTTAAGACTTGGACGCACACTCACTTTACCAAAATGTGATGTTTGATCAAATCGTTGGTAGAGATCATTTAACACATCGCGCTCATAAGGAATCTGCTCTTCGATCCGAATCTCGATTGTGCCTTCTTTCACTAAATGAATAAGTTCTGCTAAGTGATGTTGCTGTCGCTTCATCTCATCTACTTTTCCTTTTAGCAAAGGAAGTGCGACGAACACAGCCTCAAGTGATAAGGCTTTACTATGCATCATCGTTAAATCTTGTGTCGTCCGTGTCGCGATCGAAATGATGCGTCCGCGTTCTTTAGCGAGTATGAACGATTCTTGTAAATGATCGCCACCCACCGTATCAATGATGACATCGAATCCGTCAAAATCCAGTCGTTTGAGCAATGCTTCAGCTGATTCTTCCTTATACCGATGAACGCGAATCCCTCTCGCTTCTAACCAAGCTGCCTTCTCGTCCGAAGAGGCGCTCGCTGTGACGTCGCACCCATAATGACGCGCGAGTTGAACAGTCAGGTGTCCCACTCCGCCCGTTCCACCTGCTACATACACACGGATTCCTGGTGTAATTACGATCCGTTCTTTTAAAATCTCCATCGCCGTTAACCCGATCACCGGTAAACAACCAGCAATCTCAGCTGAGACCTCTTTTGGTCGTAAGACTGCCATCTGTTCGGGCACAAGCATTTCCTCCGCTAGCGCACCGGCACGTGTTCCAAGCCCACCGCCGAATGCGACGATGCGATCGCCGATAGAAAAAGACGTCACACCCTCGCCGATTTCAATGACTCTCCCTGTTACATCGCCCTGGAGAATTCCAGTCGTCGATGCTGCTGCCACGTGTCCGAAGAACATCTTCGTATCAAGTGGATTGATGCTCGACCCCTCGACTTGAATGCGTAATTCGTACTTCCCCGCTTTTTCAGGTGTGACGTCTTTTTCTATAAGTGATGCGTCTTTTCCGTATTGATCGACTACGAATGCTCTCATGAAGAATTCCCCCTTTTTCATTATTAGTCTATCATGATTCAGAATTCTCTCACATTAGGTCTTCATGCTATGATGAAGGTATCTTATGACGAGAAGGGACGTTTTTGATTTGAAACAAGAATTGATTGATCGTCTAACTACATACGTGAAAATCGATACACAATCGAACTACGAGAGTACGACTGTTCCAACAACTGAAGGACAATGGACACTGGCTCGTTTGCTCGTAGAAGAATTAAATGCAATCGGTATGGAGGAAGTCACAGTCGATGACAATGGGTATGTCATGGCGACGTTACCTGCTAATACAGATGCAGACATTCCGACAATTGGTTTCCTTGCTCACCTGGATACAGCGACGGATTTCACGGGCACGAATGTCCGTCCGCAACTCGTGGAAGCATATGACGGAAATCCGATCACGTTGCGTGAAGCACCGTCTGTCATCCTATCGCCTACTGATTTTCCTGCACTTCACAACTATGTCGGTCACACATTGATGACGACGGATGGTGCGACATTACTCGGTGCCGACAATAAAGCCGGAATCGCAGAAATCATGACAGCCATGCACCATTTGATTTCGCATCCGGAAATCAAACATGGTCGCATTCGTGTTGCCTTTACGCCAGATGAAGAAATTGGTCGTGGACCACATCACTTCAATGTCGAAGCATTCGATGCAACGTATGCTTATACAGTCGACGGCGGTCCGCTGGGTGAACTCGAATACGAGAGTTTCAATGCAGCGGCTGCTAAAATCGTTTTCCACGGAACGAACGTTCACCCGGGAACAGCAAAAGACAAGATGGTCAATTCGCAGAAACATGCGATGGCATTTCACGATCGTCTTCCTGGAGAAGAGTCTCCTGAATTCACAGATGGTTTTGAAGGATTCTTCCATCTGATTTCGTTTGACGGTTCTGTTGAAAAAACGACGCTCGACTACATCATTCGTGATTTCGATCGTGAAGCATTTGAAGGACGGAAACACTTCTTATCTGCTCTCGTTGAGGAGTGGAACAAAAAGTATGGAGCAGGCAGCGTTGAAATCGACTTGCATGACCAGTACTACAACATGCGTGAAAAAATCGAACCTCACATGCACATCGTTGATATCGCTCATGCCGCGATGGAATCTCTTGATATCCAGCCAATCATTAAGCCGATCCGTGGTGGAACGGATGGATCACAACTTTCGTACATGGGTCTTCCGACACCGAACATCTTTACAGGTGGCGAGAACTATCACGGCAAGTTTGAATTCATCTCCGTTGATAACATGGTAAAAGCGACGCAAGTCATCATCGCTATTGTTCAAGGGTTTGAACAAGCCGCTCGCTAATCAAAAAGCAGATTCTCAGCGCTGAGAATCTGCTTTTTTTATGCTTGGCGTTGCTGTTTTTTCAAACGGTAGATATAACCGATTAATAAAAAGATGATTAAGGTCGATGCCATCATAAGTTCCTTTGACCATTCTCCGACAAAGGAGTTCGAATTTTTTTCGATATCCCGATTGGGTATCTGCTCTTTCATCTGATTCGCTTGACGCTTCGTAATCTTAAAGCTGTCTTTCCACTTCCACGTCTTGCCTTCTCCCTTAACGCGGATCTTAATGTGATACGTGCCGGGTTCTAAGATTCCTGTCGTTTCAATCGGTGTTTTCATATAAATCGATGGTGCGAATCGAACGTCCATTTGTTTTCGAACCACGACTTTTTTTCCTTTCGTGACGATCGCTTCGAATTTCATCGTTTTACTAATGGTCGGTGCTTGATTTGCTAATTTAACGAAAACAGTAGGTCTTGAAAAAGAGGACTTTGCCTGCACCCCCTCATATGTGATGACGGGTGCAGTCTCTTTGATTGAAGAACGAACTTTTAATCCAATGACGTAGGCATGACGATTTTGAATGCCGATGGTATTGTCGTTAGTCGTTTCACCTTCCGGCTTGCTCTCAATCCGAATACCGGCAAGCAATGTCCCATCCAACTCATTTGACACTTCAAGTGGTAAAGAAACGATTTTCGACTCTCCGCCTTTAATGAATGTTGATTGCGTATTCGGTTTAATGAGATCCGTCAACGAAGTCGACGCTAATGGAACGGATTTTTTCTGATCATAGACGATCAAACCGTTATTATTCGTTGTGGCATTTCGGATTGAAGTTAAAAACGTATGATCAGCGGGTCCGTGATTATAGATTCGAACTTGAAGATTCGTCTTTTGTTGCGCTGGCATCCTTAAATCGAAATAGGTTACACCGGAATCGACCTGATACGCATTCGGAACCGCTTCGACCGAAAAATTAACACGATCTTCTGCAAAACTGTCTGAAGGTGTCATCCAGACAAGTAATCCATAAAGCAAAACGATTAGACAACCGACTCCCCATCGTTTCATCTCTCTCCCCCCATTTTCTCATCAATTCACGACGTCAGAGAGCGTCCAATCGAGCGTAGCGGTATGTTTTCCTTCGACTTGAACACCGACAGGAACGTTCAGCGTAATGCGATCGTTATCTGTCCCGTTTCCCTTCCAATAAATTTGCCACGTTGAAAACGTTCCAGCAGCTGATGCTAAAATAACTTTTGCATCTCCCGGATTTCCAGGTGTTAAGGTAACATTTCCTGTCGTAGGTGCTGCATTAATTGGTAATCCAATCAAGGTTTGTACATCACCCGCATCGATCGTCAACGTGGATCCAGCCAAGGAATCTTTCCCACCGCTATCTTTAAAGGTACTGAGTTTTACTTTAACATCCCATTTCGTAGGGAGAATACGTCGATCCGTTACTTGTAAAAAGGGCTTTTGATCTTTTGCTTTGAAGAGTGCTTTATTAACAAGTACTTCGTTCGAGCCAAAATTGAAGTTAGGTGCATAATCGAGTGTGAGTGGTCCAGTGTTTCCGGTTGGCGTATTTCCTCCGTTATCCTGAGGTCTATAGGGAGTATTCGGATTAGGTGAGTCTGGATCGACGATGATCGGTGCTGCATTCGTCGTAAATGTGATTTCAGCCTTGGATGTTCCCGTTGAGGTATTCGCAGCCCACGCAGAGGTCGTTCCTAATATTAAAGCAGTACTTATCAAGATCGTTGAAAAAGCAAAGCGTTTTTTCATCTTTGTTCTCCCCTTTTCACGGTGCATCGACTAAACTCCATTGAATGTCTGCGCTATACGATAAAGGTTTCGGATATTTTCCTGTTAAATCGAGAACGATGCCTTCATTTTCAGCGTACGTCAACGGTGTCTGATTTGAACTCGCCGACATCGTTCCCGTAGCCACTTCAATTGCGGTTGTTTGCAGTAATTGGGTTTTCGAAGCGGTCTTAAAATAAAGAACATCGGTTAAGACATCACCTGTCGTACTCGTCAAAGGGCGACTGAGACTCGCTTGTAACTTCCAGTTATATCCTGTGGCATTTTCGTGAGAAATCGCAATCGTCATTGGGGATACACGAGGAATAATCTTCTCTCGCCCCGTCAACTCATGACTACCAAAATCAAGAGTGGTCGGAGTCGTCAAACGAAGTGTTGAGCCAATCATTAAATCTGCTGATGCTGTACTATTACTTAAAATATTTAAATCAATCGCTTCATCGATGACAGCACTTTTGAAAGTGTATTGATTTGTAGAATTGATAGGTAAATTATTTATTTCGAAAACAAGTTTATATTCGATATTGTTTAATAACCCTAGCAACCCTACTGAAATAATCGAAGACGTATTCCAATAAATCAAATTATTTGTTTTATCAATGGTAACACTTTCCTTTTTAACAATATTTCCCGACTTGGAATATTCTAAATAAACACTCTCTGCTTTAATTTTATCCATGATACTTGGTGGAATGATAAAAACAATATATTGTTTATTAGAAAGCCCCAATCCTAGAAATGCGGAAAATCGATTCGTTAATTCAATCGTTTTTCTAGTACCGTCATTTTCAATTTGAACCTCTTGATAACTTGCACTTAAGCTTGAAGTACCTAATAAGCTTATGGAAAGTAAGTTAGGAACTGCTGTATTTTTTCCTTTGTCTGACTTCGATGTTTCAGAATTAGGTGTACTTTCTTCGTTATCATCTGACTGAGGTTGCTCAATTACTATTGTTTCATCTTCTTCAGTTGACGAAGTCTCAGATGTCGGTGGATCTTCACTCTCAGGTGGGGTTGTCTCAGATGTCGGTGGATCTTCACTCTCAGGTGGGGTTGTCTCGGATGTTGGTGGGTCTTCACTCTCAGGGGGAGTTGTCTCGGATGTTAGTGGATTTTCGCTCTCAGGTAGGGTTGTCTCGGATGTTAGT
>NZ_WBYY01000018.1:0-29444 GCF_048985645.1 Exiguobacterium sp. A1_3_1
AGGGAACGTCTTGCTCTTGCTTGAAGCACCACGTTGGCAACTCAGTGCCGTCTTGTTCGGCGTCAGTTATCTCTTCCTGACGATTCTTGCTGTCCCGCAAATCGGTGTCACGGCAGCTAGTATCGCGACCGTCATCGGTCAACTCGCAGCAGGTATGGTCATTGATCACATCGGTGCGTTCGGTGGCGTCGTCGTTCCGCTCAACGGAAAACGTCTGCTTGGTCTGCTTACGATGCTTGCTGCGCTTTACTTCGTCTATCGCGGGAACACACGTAAAGACGTGTCGGCTTCATCTGATTCGATGGCATCGTAACGATTGTCCTCACGATTCGTTCACGCGCTTTCCTCAGTCGAGACACAAGCCAGTCTCGGCTGTCAGTGACAGCCGACCCGGGTCTTGTTTATCTCTGACAGCGCAAAATCTTGCGCTTTTTCCTGTAGGAATTGCGTGAACAACGTGAGTCCTGCTGTTTCTCATGATCTATCAAAATAGAACATAAAAAACCGAAATGCTGAAGTATATTCACTTCAGCATTTCGGTTTTTTCGTGTCGAACGATCCGTTGATGAACGTGCAAGACGAAGACTCCTGCGGGAAAAGCGGAATGGGTGAGACCCCGTAGGCGCGAATGCGGCGAGGAGGCTCGCCTTCCGCCCGCGGAAAGCGAAGTCTTGCACGAGAATCAACACTTGTATTTTATAAATACCTTATTGCCCCAGCTGTTGTCTCTTAAGTAAGCGCAACGCTTCCGTCGCAAGACGATGATCTGCTTCCTGCGATAGACCGGAAACGGTGATCGTACCAACGACACCGACTCCTTCGATCCGGATCGGGAACGATCCACCGGCATCGGCATAATCAGATGGCGAGACCGCATACATCGAGTGGTACGAGCGATGTTTACTCTCATTATACCGACGCATGTAGAGCGAGCTATAGCCATGCCGTAAGACGACGTTCGATTTCCGGCGGATCCACTCTTCCTGATCCGGTGCCGTACCGTCGAGCGCCGCGTAATATAAACGCTGTCCATTCCGTTTGATTTCAACGGCGATCGATAAGTTCTCCTTCATCGCCCGTCCGATCAATTCATGTCCCATCCCGATCGCTTCCGTATTCGTCAAGGACGTCAAGACGAGTTCGTCCTCTTCCGCTAGCAACACCTTCAATTCTTCCATGCATCCCATTCCTTTCGTAAGAGGCGTCGTCCTTCATCACTGCTGATACGTACTGCTTCAATCAAACGCATCGTTTTTTCCGCGTCGCGTAAATCGACAGGTACTCGTCCCCTGCGAAGTCCTTCCGCCAACTGTTCATAAAACGTCGCATAACTGCCTGGAAGTGTCGCGAGACGCTCGACTGGCTGATCAGCGATTTGAAGGTAACCGTAGGAATCTACTTCATCTTCACCGAGCTGTTCGTTCACCGGATGACCTTTCGCAAGCCGTCCTTCTTGCGGGTCCATTCCGTATTTAATGTAACTGCCGCGCGTCGCATGAAACTCGAAACGTGGTGTTGGTCCTTGAATGAAGGACGTCGAACGGAGAATGACACGACGCGTCCCGTAGTGCAACGTGATATGGAAACCATCATCGACGACAGCACCGTCACGTTGCAGGTAGACGTCGCCCGTGAGTGCATCAGGTTCTCCGAATAAGGCAAGTGCTTGATCGAGTAAGTGTGAGCCGAGATCAAACAGGATGCCGGCGCCACTTCCCGCTTGTTCCCGCCAGCGTTCCCGAACGACCGGGCGATAGCGATCAAAGCGTGATTCGATGACTTGCCAGTCGCCGATCTCGTTCATTTCCATCAATTGTTCAAGTGTCAGGAAGTCACCGTCAAAGCGACGATTTTGATAGACGGCGACTTGAACGCCGTGTTGTTTCGCTAACGTTTGCAGCGCCAGTGCTTCTTCGATTGTTACGACAGCCGGCTTTTCGAGTAAGACGTGCTTTTTTGCTTCAATCGCTTGTTTTGCCATTTCGAAATGGAGTGCCGTTGGTGTCGTGATGATGACGAGCTCCGTGTTCTCATCCTGTAAGGCTTCAGCAAGTGTCGCGACGACCGTCGCCTCACTGAAATAGCGCGCTACCTGTTCCGGTCGACTGGAGACGACTTGTGTCACTTCAAATGCCGGTAATGCCTGTAAGAACGGAACGTGGAACGTCACCGCTGAAAAGCCGAATCCGACGAGCGTTGTTTGAATCGGGTTCATGTTGTTTCCTCCTCTGTCACGTCGAGATCGACATGATAATGATCTAGTCGTTCTTGCCACGTTGCATCTGGAACTTGATCGGTAACGAGCACATCGATTTGCTCCCAGTCACAGACCTTATGAAAAAAACGCTTATTGAATTTCGTATGGTCTGCGAGGACGATGACACGGGTCGCACTTCGAATCATCGCTTTCTTTACGACCGCTTCTTCGAGTTGTTCCGCAAAAAGTCCTTCTTCCGTCAATCCACATGCTCCAAGAAAAACACAATCAACTTGATAATTCAGGATGTCGTCTGCCGTCTTGATCCCACTCAAGCTACGCGCATGCCGGTCGAAACGTCCTCCCGTGACGTACAGCTCAATATCCGTGCGAGCTCCGACATAGTCTGCGATATCGAGGGAGTTCGTGATGACTTGTAGTGGATATGGCGGAAGTGCTCGTGCCATCTCAGATACCGTCGTTGCAGCATCGAGCAATAAGCGATCGTTCGCTTGGACGTGACGCGCTGCACGCTGCCCGATCCGCCGTTTTTCCGGTTTCTCTGTCCGCTGTTCATATGCAAGCGTTCCACCAGCACGGACTAATCCATTCTTAACGCGAATGATCTCCCCTTCTTGTTCGAGGACGATGACGTCACGACGTGCAGTATCTCGTGAAATCTGATACTCCTGCATCAATTGATCGAGCGAAATTTCAGGACTCGTCTTGATCCATTCCCGCATCTGTTGCAACCGTTCGATTTGCCCCATCGATTCCTGCCTCCTTTTTCTTTATATTAAGTTTTTTCATTACAATATGCAATTTTAATGCAAATAGTTCAACAGTAATTCGGGTAAATAATAGAAGACTACTACTTTCAGAACGGAGGAATTGATATGCAAACGATGTTGATCACGGGTGCTTCTTCCGGTATCGGTCTTGCAACGGCGCGGCGATTCGCAGACGCCGGATGGTTCGTCTACGCTGGTGTCCGGAGTCCAGACGAAATGACCGTGTCATTACCGACGCTTACCTTCTTGCCGCTCGATGTGACGGATGAAACAAGCGTGAAAGCAGCCGTTCGTCAAATTGAACAAGAAGTCGATCATCTCGACGTCGTGTTCTGTAATGCCGGTCATGGTTTGCTGCGCGCACTCGGTCAAGCGACGAGTTATGAAATCAAGCAACTCTTCGAAACGAACGTCTTCGGTGTCATCCGAACGATCGAAGCTTGTCTCCCCTTACTCAAACAAGCACCGGACGGTAGTCACTTACTCGCGACTTCAAGCGTCAGTGGTCTCGTCGGTCAACCGATGAATGAACTGTATTGTGCCAGTAAGTTTGCGATCGAAGGGCTGTTCGAAAGTCTTGCGACCTACTATAAACCGTACTTCAACATCGACGTCACCCTGATTGAACCAGCCGCCGTCGAGACGAACTTTACCGCAACTGTGCTCGATCAACTCGAACGGACGGGCGGCTTACACGAAGACGACTTCAAACCGATCATCACGGCCTATTTGCAGACGTATCGGACGCGACATGCCGATCGCCAATCGGCAGAAGCTCTGGCTGAGGTGATCTTCGAGGTCGTCCACCGTGACGAACGTCCGTTACGGATCCGGACGACAGAAGCCGATGAACATTTCGTCGCCCATAAGACACATCATGATCCGTCAGGTCTCGAAGGGATCGCCAAAATACGACGACTGACATTAAATCTCGACTGATTTCCCTTTTTTTGAAATTTCAATCCGCCTAAGCAATCTTCGCCCACTATACTGAGACTATCTACCTAAAAATTATCTAGAAGGGCGGAACGCCATGCCATCCTTGTTTCTTTTTACGATCGTCTATCTGATTCCGACCTTCATCATGTTCTACATGTCGATTGATATATTTTTACGCAATCCATCACGTCCGCAACACCGACTGCTTAGCTTATTCACGTTCGCTTACGGGATGTTGTTCCTTGGTGAATTTTTCCGGAATGCCTCCCCGATCGAGTTTAGTCCGGCATTCGTGACCTACTGGTTCGGAAATGCTGGTCTGATCGTCTTCAGTACATCGCTCCACTTCATCTTTCGCGTCTCGAATTTGTGGAAACGAATGCCACGTTTACTGTACCCATGGATCTTCTATCTTCCGATGGGCGTCGTGCTGACGACATACGTATTCCAGACGAACGTCATCAACAGTCAGCAATTCACACAGGTCGGACAGTTCATCTATCCTGAATTCAACACACAATATCTAGTGACGATGACGATCGGGAACATCTTCCATCTCCTCGTCATCGGTCTGCTCGTGTACGCACGGACACACTTGAAAGATGCGCGTCGTGGCATTATCAACGTCTTACTCAGTGTCGCGATTCTCGTTCTCGCGTGGGATATCGTCTTCGGCTACTGGTCGTTCTACGGCATCATGCCACCGTATGCCTATATGTATGGCGGTTTGTTCTGGGCAGGAGCACTGGCAATCGCAATGCGCCGATTCGATTATCTCGCGTCCTATCAGAAGCGTTTCGCGACGCTCTACAATTTGAATCCTTCGGCAATCCTGCTGCTCGACCGGGATGGACGAATCGAGAGTGCCAACCCAGCCGCTCATCGGCTGTTTGAGACCGATGACTTAACGGCATGTACGTTTTCGACCTACTTGCCGGATAAAAAACAAGCCGATTGGTCGCTGCATTATATGACGCACTTTTTATCGCAACGTAAGTTCAATGAATTCGAGACGAAGATTTTGACAGCACAACAACAAGAACGCTACGTCGTCATGGATGCCGATTTCGTCTTCATCGAACAAGAGCTGCACGGGATGCTGTTGATTCGTGATATCCAGTCCTTCAAGGAAGCGGAGCAGACGATTCGTTTCTTCGCCTACCACGATCCGTTGACGAAGATTGCGAATCGCCGGAGCTTTTATGAACGTGCAGCGCAAGAGTTACTCGAGCTTGATCATATCGCGATCATCGTCGTCGACCTCGATGGTTTCAAAGCCATCAACGATACGTATGGACATCAAATCGGTGACGCCTTCTTGATTCATATCGCTCGCCTACTAGAACATCATGCGGAACAGAATGGGTTCGCTGCCCGTGTCGGTGGCGACGAATTCTTCTTACTCTATCGTCATCCGTCTGTCGCTACGCTCCATGCCTATGCTGCGAATTTGTTGACGTACTTGCAAGACAACCCTTACCGGTTCGCTGAAGAAACCATTGAAATCCGAACGAGCATCGGACTCAGCTACTCACCCAATCACGGCGTCGATCTCGACACGCTGATTCAGCATGCTGACCAAGCGATGTATCGCGTCAAACATGCCGGAAAGAACGATTATTTCATTCATGATACGATGGACTCGACGCAACGATCCTAAAGGAGAGATTCCATGATTTCTGTACTGACGATTTTTTCACGCTTATTCAAGGGATTGCGCCGCGCCTTTCACTTATCTTACTTTCGTGGTCTATTGATTCTCTGCCTGTTGACGCTCGTCTCTGGAACGATCTTCTATAGCACGGAAGAAAACCTGTCGATGGTGGATGCACTTTACTTTTGTATCACGACACTAAGTACGGTTGGGCATCCAACATTCGTTCCAACGACGACGCTCGGTAAGGTCTTTACGATGGCATATATCACGATCGGCTGCGGGCTGTTCTTAACACTGATTGCCACGTTATCGTATGTCCTGATTAAACAACCGGAGGATGAATAAGGGGGAATGATCCATGCGCCAAGCTGCCATCCAAAATAATTTCGATTGGTGTCGCCTCGTCTGTGAGTCAGCCGGTTGCCGGGTGACGGAAACTGATTCGACCTGGCAC
Source organism: Exiguobacterium sp. A1_3_1 (assembly GCF_048985645.1). Taxonomy (NCBI): domain Bacteria; kingdom Bacillati; phylum Bacillota; class Bacilli; order Caryophanales; genus Exiguobacterium; species Exiguobacterium sp. A1_3_1. Next base: position 6,039 of record NZ_WBYY01000018.1, read on the forward strand.
GCTCAAGGAAGCGTACCGAGCTATTATCCGGAACTGATGGTCCGGCTTCCCCATCAGCGAATTGGTGTCACGGATGTCTACAGTATCAAGGACTGCACGGCAAGCTATGATTTCTCGAGTGCCGGTCTCAGTCATCTGTTCACAGCGGAATGGATGACCCGCCCTGCCATACTCGATCGCCGTGCTCTTCCCGTCGATTGGTCCGTCGTGACGGATCTCGATCAGTTCGCTCGCTTCCAGGCTATCCAGGCAACACCGGAGTTGCCCACAACGTTATGGCAACATCCCGCTGTCCGCTTCTTCTATTCGGAGGCGCAACAAGCAAGTTGCATCGCCTACTCGAATCAAGTGACGACCGGACTGACGTACGTCAATTCCGATTACCTCGACGAACGCTTATGGGATGATATCGCACGTTTGAGTTCAGCACATTTTCCCGGTCAATCGCTCGTCGGTTACGAGTATGGCGATCACCTGATCACAGCGCTTGAATCCGGCTTTGACGACGTTGGTCCACTCGCGATCTGGATTCGCACGACGCATGATCACACATGAAAAAACCGAACCGATTCCCTTCCTCTTGACGAAGATGAATCGGTTCGGTTTTTTTACATCAAGCGGCTAATGAATGCCGTTGCAATCCCGAAGTAGACGAGGAGCGATAAGATATCGTTCAACGTCGTGATCAATGGTCCGGATGCGATTGCTGGGTCAATCTTTAGGCGATGTAAGATGAGCGGAATGATTGTTCCAGCAAGTGTCCCAAAGATCAACGTGATGACGAGCGAACTGCCGACGACAAGTCCTAAGACGGCACTTCCTTGCCAGACGTAGGCGATGACGGCGATCAAGATACCACAAATGACACCAATGATTAAACCAACCCAGAGCTCCCGTAGGATCAACCGAGTCGCGACCCGCTTATCGACTTCACGCGTGATCAATCCGCGGACGACAACCGCGAGCGATTGGGTACCGGTATTTCCGGTCATACCAGCAATCATCGGCATGAAGAAGGCGAGCGCGACGACTTTTGAGAGCGTCTCTTCGAACTGACTGATGATTGATCCAGAGACGAGCCCGATGAACAGTAGCAAGACGAGCCACGGTAAGCGACGGGTCGCAGCAATCCACGGCTTCGTCTCGAAATCAATCGATTTACCGGATGCCGAGAGTTTCTCGATGTCTTCGTTTGCTTCTTCCCGTAAGACGTCAAGCGCATCATCGACCGTGATCAATCCAACGAGAATGTCGCCCTCGACGACGGGTAACGAGACGAGATCATAGCGTTCGAACAGTTGCGCGACCTCTTCCTGATCGGTCTCTGCCGCTACCCGAATCACCTTCGTCTCCATGACGTCACTAATCCGTTCCGTGTTTTCAGCTAAGATGACATCCCGGTATGAGATGACACCAACGAGTTCACTGAGTTGATTGACGACGTAGACATAGTTGATCGTCTCCGAATATTCGATGTAGTCGCGCATCTTCTCGACTGTCTCACCGACCGTGAAATCCTCTCCGACCCAGATGAACCGGTTCGTCATCAAGCGCCCTGCCGTTTCCGGTGGATACGTCAAGAGATTGCGGACGATCAGAGCCTCGTCCGTCCGCATGCTTCCAAGCAAGCGGTCAGTCTCTTCCGGTCCCAGTTCCTCGAGTAAATCCGCGACGTCATCGTTCTCCATTAAATCGAGGACGTGCCCGGCACGCTCGACGTCTAAACGACGTAAGACGGCGAGACGTTGCTCCCCTTCGAGCTCCTCGAGGACATCCGCCAATCGCTCGTGATCCAGATAGTCGAGGAGTCGTGCCTGATCGTCTTCGCCCAACTCTTCATACACTTGCGCGATATCATACGGATAGACCTCTTCGATGACTTGCTGTGCTTGCTCCCGCTTTTCCTTCGCGAGCGCATCGAGCAATAACCACTTCCATTGTTGTTCTGCTGTCTGACGCAATCTCCTCACCCCCATTACGATTCTGCCTTTTCATCTTAGCACGAGTTGATTCGCGATCGATATCGAAAAACAGTTGACATCTGTTTCCTATGGCTTTAAAGTTTGCCTTAAGGAAACATTATTTGTAGACCGAATCTTTTTCCAGTGATTGGAGTTAAAATTTTTACCCTTTTTTTTGCCCTAAGGAAACTTTCCTTCTATATACCACAAAACCAAAGGAGTGATCATTCATGTACGCCCTTGACGTTGATCGTCTCACCGTCTCTTATTTTGATACCCATGCACTCGACGGAGTGTCCGTTCGCCTCCCGGTCGCTTCGTTGATTGGCATCATCGGACCGAACGGTGCTGGTAAATCCACATTCTTAAAAGCCGTCCTCGGTCTGATCCCGGCTCGTATCGAGCAGTTACGCGTGCTCGACCAATCACTCGAAGACGTCCGGTCACGCGTCGCTTATGTTCCACAACGAAGTGCAATTGATTGGGATTTCCCGGTTCGTGTGCAGGACGTCGTGTTGATGGGCTGTTATCCGAAGCTCAGCTTATTCAAACGACCATCGAAAGCACAAAAAGCGTTCGCCATGGATTGTCTCGAACGCGTCGGTATGTCCGATCATGCTGAACGCCAAATCGGTGAACTGTCAGGCGGACAGCAACAACGGGTCTTTCTGGCGCGTGCCCTTGCCCAAGAAGCAGAGCTACTATTGCTGGACGAACCGTTCGTCGGCATCGATGTCGCGAGTGAGCAGATGATCATCGAGCTCTTACGGACACTCCGAGCCGAAGGGCGGACGATTGTCGTCGTCCACCATGATTTGCATAAAGCAGAAGACTATTTCGACACATTGATGCTGTTGAACAAACAACTGATCGCTGTCGGTCCACCGTCTGATATCTTGACACCGGAATGGCTCGAACCAGCGTATGGCTTACCGCTATTCGAACGACGCAAGGAGGGACAAGGATGACGTTCATCGAGGCATTACTTCAGTATGAGTTCTTACAAAAAGCGATGATCACCGCCGTCATGGTCGGCATCATCTGTGGTGTGATCGGCTGTTTCATCATCCTTCGCGGAATGTCGTTGATGGGGGATGCAATCTCGCACGCCGTTTTACCTGGTGTTGCGATTTCCTATCTACTCGGAATCAACTTCCTGATCGGTGCTGTCGTGACGGGTCTCGTGACCGCACTCGGAATCGGCTTCGTTAGCCAGAACAGTCGCATCAAGAACGATACGGCAATCGGAATCATGTTCACATCCGCCTTCGCCCTCGGGATCATCCTGATTTCGTTCTTGCGTAGCAGTAGCGATCTCTATCACATTCTGTTTGGTAACGTCCTCGCGGTCCGTCCGAGCGACATGTGGATGACCGTCATCATCGGATTGATCGTCCTCGGTGGAATCTTCTTGTTCTACAAAGAGTTGCTGATCAGCTCGTTTGATCCGACGATGGCGCAAGCCTATGGACTATCGACGCGTTGGATTCATTACGGACTGATGACGTTACTAACACTCGTCACCGTCGCTTCACTTCAGACCGTCGGCATCATCCTCGTCGTCGCGATGCTGATCACACCGGCAGCGACCGCGTATTTACTGACGAACCGCCTCTCACGGATGCTGTTCCTAGCGGGAGGCTTCGGTACGTTGTCCGCCATCATCGGACTGTATTTCAGCTTTACCTATAATCTATCTTCCGGTGCGTCGATCGTCCTCGTCGCGACGACGTTGTTCGCCCTCGTCTTCGTCTTCTCACCACGTCACGGTCTGATGCGTCACCGGAAACGAAAGGAGTCTACTGTATGAAATTAAAACTTTTTCTGTTCGTCCTCCTCAGCACGGTCTTGCTTGCTGCTTGTTCGACACCTGCAGAAGATAACGGGAAGCTGAAGGTCGTTGCGACATATTCGATTCTCGCTGACCTCGCACGTGAGGTCGGTGGTGAACATGTCGATGTCCACAGCATGGTCAAGATCGGGGCAAACCCGCACGAGTATGATCCACTTCCAGCAGACGTACAAGCGATGGCAGATGCTGACGTCGTCTTCTACAACGGGTTGAACCTGGAAGCCGGCGGTGCGTGGTTCGATAAACTCCGGGCAACGACTGGCAAAGACGCGTCTGACGCACCAGTCTATCGTTTAAGCAAAGGCGTCGAACCGAAATACCTGACGACGAAGGGCAAAGAATCGGAGACTGATCCGCATGCGTGGCTCGATATAAGCAATGGGATTCGCTACGTCGAAAACGTCAAGCAGGCATTAATCAAGGAAGATCCGAAGCACAAAGCCGACTACGAAAAAAATGCCGATGCCTATATTAAAAAATTGCAGACGCTTGATCAGGAAGCGAAAAAGCAGTTTGCCGCTATTCCGAAAGCAGAACGTCATCTCGTCACGAGCGAAGGAGCCTTCAAATACTTCGGAACTGCCTATGACGTCAAAGCGGATTATATTTGGGAGATCAACTCAGATAATCAAGGAACTCCGGCTCAAGTCCGCCGGATCGTCGATACGATCAAGGAGCAAGATATCCCTGTCCTGTTCGTCGAAACGAGCGTCGATCGGCGGAGCATGGAAACCGTCTCAAGGGAGACTGGTGTTCCGATCGGTGGTACTCTCTTCACTGACTCACTCGGTGCACCGGGTAAGGATGGCGACACTTACTACAGCATGATGCAAGCAAACATCGAGACGATCACGGAAGCACTCGCCAAGTAAGCGTCAACAAATCGTCACGCCTTCTCGATACGTCTTTCCTTATAATGAAGGCAAGACGATGAAAGAGAGGCACATTATGCAAACAGGACTATATCGTTACGCCTTTCCCCTCAGTATCAGCCTGTTGCTCGCTGCATGCGGAACAGCTGATCAAACGGGTGCTCCGAAGACAGAACAGACGAATCACGGAGATCATGCTGACCATGCCAGCCACGGTGCTGGTGATCAACTCGAGAAGACCGCGGGACCAGACACGTTACCCGCTTTTCTGAACGAACAGGATGAGTCGATCCAAACGATTTACCGCTCCGTCGCTAAACATCCTGATCTCTTGAAGAAGATGCCTTGTTATTGTGGTTGCGGTGAATCTGCTGGTCATACAAGCAACTATGACTGCTTCATCGAAGAGCAGACTGCTAGTTCCACGACCTGGACGACGCACGGCATCACGTGCGGCACCTGTCTCGATATCGCAGCACAGTCGATCGTTGCTTATCAAAAAGGTAGCTCCGTCAAGGAAATCCGGACTGCCATCGATCAAGCTTATAAGAAGACCGGTGTCACACCGACGCCAACTCCGGCACTTTAATAAACAGTCCGCCCTCCTCGCGATGAACGTCAGGAAAGGCGGACTGCTTTTTCATGTTCCGTTTTTCTGTCTCATGTGGAGCGCTCTTGACTTCTAGCTCGCAAGACGAGCGGCCGACCCGACAACAGCTCATCCAGTTGATAGTACGTATGCGCCCGAATCGGTCGATCCGTTCGTGGCAGATGACGGAGCTCGTATGCCACTTCGAGTAAGTAAAATTTGTATTCCTCCCCTTCATCAAAACCGAAGCTCGCGCGACGTTCTTCGATATACGCTAGGACACGCTCCTGTTGCGAGAACGAGAGCCGCTGGACTTGTGGGGCAAGTGCCTCGTGCGGAGAGAGCACGATTTCCCGCTCCGTGCGATACAGTCGATGCATGACGCCACCACTTTGACGCAAGGCAATCAAACGCGCGGGTCGATACGGACGTGGGTGCGGATGCGCATGGACGAGGTAACGTTCAATCGTGACTTGAGTCGGTCCTGCCGGTAGAGAGATGACGTCATACATACAAAATCGCTCCTTCTCAAAAGTTGATAGCTACTCTCATATGCTACCATATCTATCCAGCATTCTTACGTTGACGACAGAAGGGGAATCGGTTTTCAAAGTTTCGCAATTGGTTTTAAGACCGAGCGGGGGTGGAACAGATGGAGAGAAACGATTCCTATCTGGAAAGGATGATTGTCGATGTCGAACATGTCCGCTGTCGGTTTCCACCGACACTTACCACTAACGGAACAAGAGAGTCTGATTGATTTAGAACTGCCACGCCCGGAAGCAACCGGACACGATTTATTGGTTGAAATCAAAGCCGTATCGGTTAACCCGGTCGATACGAAAGTCCGTGCTCACGGGAAAGACGAAGACGCCCCGAAGGTCATCGGTTACGATGCAGCCGGAGTCGTCATTGAAGTCGGCGATGATGCCTCCCTCTTCCAAGTCGGTGATGAAGTCTATTATGCCGGTGCGATTCAGCGCCCTGGGTCAAACAGTGACTTCCAACTCGTTGATGAACGGATCGTCGCCAAAAAGCCGGAACGGTTGACGTTCAGTGAAGCCGCTGCTCTCCCGTTGACGACGCTGACAGCTTATGAAGCATTGACCGATCGTCTCGGATTGACGTTTGACGCTAAGTCGAATCTCGAGAAGACGATTCTCATCATTGGAGCTGCTGGTGGTGTCGGTTCAATCGCGACACAACTCGCGAATCACGCTGGGCTGACCGTCATCGGAACGGCGTCGCGTGACGAGACGATTGATTGGGCGAAGGAACACGGTGCACATCATACGATCAATCACCACGAGGCATTCCGTCCTCAGCTGGAAGCCCTCGGTTACAAATACGTCGACTATATCTTCTGTCTCAATGCGACGGACCAACATTTTGAGACGATGGTCGATGTAATTGCACCACAAGGGAAAATCTGTAGCATCGTCGAGACGGATCAAAAACTCGATTTAAGTGCGCTCCAACAAAAGAGTGCGACGTTCGTTTGGGAGTTCATGTTCACGCGTCCGCTGTTTGCGACAGAGGACATGATCCGCCAACATGAGATTCTGACGCAAGTCGCAGCATGGATCGAAGAGCATACACTTGAGACGACGGTGACACAGACGTTAATCGGCATGAACGCTGACAATCTGAAAGAAGCACACCGTCTCGTCGAGAGCGGAAAAACGATTGGGAAGATCGTCGTCGAACATCATTAATGGGCATCGGAGCAGGTTGGGAGTAAAATCCCGTCCTGCTTTTTTGTCGTTCTAAGTTTTCTTTGTGAACCTGTATCTCTTACTTTGAAGATATTTTAAGCATTATGACTATATTTATTCGTCTAAAAAATGTACGATTACGGTAACAAATATTCCAACGTAATACATCTAATCGACGCTTGACTCACATAGACAAAGGAGCATCCATAATCCATATGCGAAAATGGTTCAATCAAAAGATCAGCCGACAGATCATGTCGTCGTTTTATCTCATTCTTATTACACTATCGATCTCTTCCCTGGCTGCTTATTTTTACACGAACCACCAAGTCACGGATGCGAAACAAGAGCTCGATGCGATCAGCTTGCGCGAAGATCGAGCGACAAAACTTTGGGACGATTGGCAGTCCCTTCAATACGAGATGCGGGGTTATATCGTCTTCGGTGACGATGCCGTGCTCGACGTGATTGATGAAAAAAAAGCCTCACTCGAACAACAGACGGCTTGGTTTGAGAAAAATCGTCTCTACAAGGCGGATCAAATCTATGCGTCTGATATTCGTTCGCTCTATAATTCTTATACCAATTTCGTCATGCCAAGCTTAATTAAATATGTCCAAGCAAAACAAGAAGGAAAGATTGACGAACGTTTCTTGCAGATGCCAAGTCTGAAGGCGATGATGCCACAAGTACCACGGGATCCGAATCGGAAATTCAAGATGAATGCCTCAAACAGTGAGACGATGCGTAAAAGTGTCAACACGATGGAGAGCACATTCACGAACTATCGGAGTAGTCTTCGCGCGAAAGAACTCGGTGCAAAAGAACAACTTGTCACCCAGACAAAGTATGCTGAGTGGATTTGGCTCGTCAATCTGCTCGTATTGTTCCTTGTTATCTTGCTGATCGTCCGCCCGTTCATCGAACGGACGACGCGACAAATCCACCTTCTCAGCAAGGAGAGCAAGCTCCTTGCAAGTGGTGAGCATACGTTACCGTTGATTCCGCTCAACCGTGCTGACGAGATCGGTGAATTGAGTAAATCGTTCCATCAGATGGCGACAGCCTTGATTGAAAACAAACACCAATTGATGTCGACGAACGTTAATCTCGAAGATGCGTTGAAACTGACGCAACGGAACGAGTCCCATTTACGGCTACGTAATCAATTGACGGAGACACTTGCGTCGCGTGATAGCATCAGTGCTTATCCTTCTGTCATCCAAAAGATGGTTGAGATCACGCAGTCTGATCAAGGCGCACTGATCTTTAAAGAAGGAACAAAAGTCATCGATATCGTCTTTTATCCACAGACACCTCTCACAGTCGAGGATTGGATGCCAACGATTGAGCCGTTATTGCGTGAGTCGCGACAAGATAAACGACCGCATACACAGTTCGAGGACGAAGTCGCACGCGCTGTCACACCGGTTCTTGATCCGAGTCAAAATGAGATCATCGCCTATATCTTCTTGTCCCGCGATCAGGATCGGTTTGATCGTTACGAGCAGGAGGAACTAGCCGCTTTCGCGCGCCAGCTGGCATTGTCACTCTTGCGGATGCGGACGTTCGACGAGATTGAACGCGAACGGGAAAAAACGGCGCGACTATTGAACTCGATTCGTGAATCGATCGTCTATATCGAACCCGAAGGCGATATTCAATTGATCAATCGACCGTTACTTGACCTGTTCGATCATCCGGTAGATGACAGCCTCGATGAGAACGGACTGATGAACATCACTCCGTCTGTCGTTCAACTCAAGCATCGCGTCGACCAACTACCGGAATTCGAACGTTACTTGAAAAAGACGTTCGTGAAACGAGAAATCGGTGAAGGAATCACCTTCTCGATCGATCACGAGCGACGCTTCATCAAGACGTATTCCGAGAGCATTCATTATGGTGGACAGTTCCGCGGGATTCTACTCGTCTTACGTGACGTGACGAACGAAGTCGAGATCGATCGAATCAAAAATGAACTCGTCTCGACGATCTCGCACGAACTGCGGACACCACTCTCGTCGATCTATGGCTTTACTGAGCTGATGATCCAGCGTGACCTGCCACCGAAGCGACAGAAGAAGTATCTCGAAGCGGTCCATTCGGAAACAGAACGTCTTTCGCTGTTGATCAATGACTTCCTCGACCTGCAACGGATGGAAGCAAACCGTCAGGAATATGAGATGGCACCGTTCGATATCGTCGCGATGATTCGTGATTTGAAACAGTTGCATAGCCTGTCGTCTTCTTCCCATGCGATTGAAATATTCCGAAACGTCGAACCGCTGATCGTCGAAGGGGATGCGAAGAAGATTCGCCAATTGTTCAGTAACCTGATCAACAATGCGATTAAATACTCACCAGCTGGTGGAACGATCGATATCCAACTAACGCGACACACGTCACGTGTCACCGTCGCGATTCAAGATGAGGGCATCGGGATTCCAGCTTCTGCGATGAGTAACCTGTTCCAAAAATTCTATCGTGTCGATAATTCGGACACCCGTCAAATCGGCGGTACTGGTCTTGGGCTCTCAATCTGTCGCGAAATTGCGCGTGGACATGAGGGAGAAATCCATGTCGAGTCGATCGAAGGGCAAGGCTCGACGTTCACAGTCGAACTTCCGTTGACACAAAACACATGATGCATACGAAAAAGCGCCAGAATGCGAATCCGCATTCCGGCGCTTTTTAAATTAGGTAATGTTATGAGTTAAGACGGCTTGCCACTTCAACCGTCCGTTTCGCTTGATGGCGCACGGCTGGTTCGACTGATTCGACCATGTTGCCGTCTTGGTCGACAGTGACTGACGTACCATATGGATTTCCGCCCGCTGCGAACAAGACAGGATCCGAATAACCTGGTGCCGCAACGATTGCACCCCAGTGGAACATCGTCGTATAAACTGCGAGAACAGTCGCTTCCTGACCGCCATGCGGATTCTGTGCCGACGACATCGCACTGACGACTTTATTGACGAGTTTGCCTTGTGCCCACAGTCCGCCTGTCGTGTCGAGGAACTGTTGGAATTGTCCTGGGACATGACCGTAACGTGTCGGGACGCTAAAGATAATCGCATCTGCCCAGTCGAGTAGATCCGGTGTCGCTTCTTCGATATCACGTGTGGCATCCGCATGCTTTTGCCACAATGGGTTCGAAGCAATCGCTTCTGCTGGGGCTGTCTCCTTGATTTTCGCAAGGCGGACTTCTGCTCCTGCCGCTTCTCCCGCTTCTTTTGCCCATGAGGCAAGTTGATGGTTCGTTCCGGTTGCGCTGTAATAGATGACCGCTAGTTTCACGTTTGACATGACTTCGCTCCTTTTTTAAAAGACAGTGACGGACGATGGACGTACACGCTTTCTATTCCCGCTTTCTGCGCAAATTAACGTCAATTGTTTGAATTCAAGAGGAAATATAGACCAATTTTTCGACTACATCATGGAACAAGCGAACATGGCTGTCCACATCTGGGCGTTCCACCATCAAACGTTTAGGGTAAAGACCGTGTGACGACACACGTAAGGAGTACTGACCATGGCGATTCGCTACACCCTTTATCTGTTACTCGGCATGCTGAAGTTCATGCTGTTTAGTTACTTTACAAAGACCGATCTTTCGCTCCATTTAACACTCATGAACCTGGCCGGGATGCTGATCCTGTCGAGCTGGACGTTACTGATTCCGTGGAATAAACGCCGCTGGGTCTGGCTCGGTCTACTGCTCGCGCACAGTTTTCTACTGGCTTCCGACATGTGGTACTACCGTTACTTCGAGGACTTTCTCTCCGTCTCGCTCCTCTCACAGATGACGCAGATGAGTGACGTCAGTAGCGGCTTCACCGCCTTGATCGTACCGCAAGACTTCCTCTTGTTCGCTGATAGTTTGATCTTTGTACTACTGCTTTTTGTTTTCCACAAACGACCGGAAGTGACGACGAAGCAAACACGACGCCGGACGGCGGGAATCCTTGCAGTCAGTGGTATCGTCTTGTCTGCTTCGCTACTGACGTACCGGACGCTAACGGAAGAGCGTCAACCGACGGCAACGATCTCCGATATGCGTGACTACTACCTGTTTGGCTTTTGGGGTTATCACGGATGGGATGTGTTTAAAGGCGTGACTGGACGACCCGGCGACGGACTGACGGCACAGGAACAACAGCGCATCAATCAAAAGGAACAGACGAATCCAACGGGTCCGAAGCAGACGCCAAATATCATTCTGGTGCAGCTCGAGTCGTTCCAGGCTTCAGTCATCGACCAGACCATCAACGGTGAAGAAGTGACGCCGAACCTGAATCAATTGAAGAAGGAATCACTCTACTTCTCGTCGTTCTACCACCAGACGCATGAAGGACGAACTTCGGACGCTGAGTTCATCACGAACACGTCACTTTATCCATTAAAATCAGGCTCTGTCTATACGCGATATCCGACGAATGAATTCGAGCCGCTCCCTGCATTACTTGAGAAAAACGGATACGATACGGCAGCGATGCATGCCTACGAAAAAGGCTTCTGGAATCGTGACGATGTCTACAAGAACATCGGTTTTAAGCACTTCTTCAGCCAAAAGGATTATTCAAAAGAGAAGAAAATCGGCATGGCACTGAACGATCAACAGTTCTTCCTCGAATCGATTGATCACATGGAGACGTTGCAAGAACCGTTCTTCTCGTTTTTAGTCGCGCTGACGAGTCATACACCGTATGAAATTGACAAGGAAGACCAGACGCTTGATCTATCTGGTTATGAGGATCCAATGCTGAAACGGTATTATCAGACCGTCCATTACGTCGATACCGGTGTCGGAAAGATGATCGACGAGTTGAAACAACGCGATCTTTGGGATCAGTCTCTCGTCATCTTTTATGGCGATCACGATAGTGGACTTGTCAATGAAGACAGCGAGATGCGCAAAAAAGCGGATATCTCGTCCCCGGTTGCTGCCTTTGAACTCGAGCGCCGCATCCCACTCTTCATCAAAAAACCCGACCAGCAAACCGGTCGGGTCATGAAAGAGAATGGCGGACAGATCGATATCGCACCAACAATCATTGATCTATTGAATCTTAAGACGTCCTATATGATGGGACAATCCCTCGTCGATGATCAACCGAATCTGACCGGCTTCCGTGATGGTTCGTTTCGCTACAAGGACTATTACTATGAAGCGGATTTGACGAAAGCATCCGGTGAAGGCACCTGCTATGACGTCTCGACAAAAAAGAAAGTTGAGCTGAAGTTCTGTCGAAATCAAGTCAAGGATGTGAGTAAGCAGTTAAAGCTGTCGGATAAGATTATTGAGGAGAATGAACTGGAGTAATCAAAGGACATCTGATTTTCTTAAAATAAACAAGCCTGACTTCTCACTAGACGTGAAGAAGGTCAGGTTTGTTTATTGATTGTTATCTCCACCTATCCTCGAGCCCATCAATAGCAAGTAAAATGGTCTTCGATCCATTGCCATTCTTCGTCAAACAAGACTTCTCTTTTTGTTTGAATGATCCAATGAAACAGTTTAGGAATCGCCTGATGGGAATGCTGGTATCGATGTAAAAATCGAAGAGCGATTAGGACTTCATCTGTTTTTATTTGTCGCATTCGCTTCAATAATGTTTGTACACGTTTGATCACCGGTTCAATCGCTGCTTCATCACCATGTCGCTCAATTGCGACTAACGCATACTCTCTCACCTTGCTAGATCGATCTTTTAGTCCATGCAAAAATATTGAAAGATCTGATCTATTTCCAAGTTCACTTAGCGTAGCTAGAGCCGAATGCCTCGCGTCTCCTCGAGAATGATCCAATAAAGGAATCAGATAAGGAACGGCTCGTTCTGTTCCAATCGTGGCTAAAACAAAATTAGCACTCATGATATCAAAAGAGTTACTTGATGTCGTAATCAAACGAATTAGCGCATCTTCTGCTATCTCATCTCGACAGGCTCGCAATGCTCGAATCGCAGCTTCTCGAACAGACGACCGAGAATCGTCTATATATTTCACAATTCGTTCTGTATCAGGAATGCATTGTTGTTTTGCTAGTTCTTCCAAAATGCTTTCGAGAAGACTCGGCTTTGTCTCTTGCTCCAGTTTTTCAAGCAATAACATCCCTGCACGAACATCTCCCGAATTCACACCAATCGTTCCAATCATAAAATAAAGATGTTTTTTTTGTTCTGCTTGTTTCACTTTGTCGAGTAAAGTTTTCAATATCGGAAGCATATTTGCGTCCCTAAAATGATGGACTCTTTCATAAGCCAAGTCGGATGGTGAGCCTTCGTTCGTATAGCACTTCACTTCTTCATGATAGAGGTATTCTTCATCAGACATCTGTTCAACTAAATATAAAATCTCATCGTCCTTCATATCTTGTAGTTGCTCCTTAACCCTTTAAATATCTTTTTAACTTTGTTCTAGAGCAAACTGAATTAATTGATACGATAGCCAGAACATTAAGCATCCTATTCCAAAATCCAGTACTTTCCACGCTTTTGGTTGTTTAAACACAGGAATGAGCCATCTCGATCCATATCCTAATCCAAAAAACCAGACAAATGAGGCAATCAAGGCTCCGATCAAGAAATTGACTTTTTGATCAAACGTCAAAGTCCCAGCAATACCACCGATGACGACCACCGTATCTAAGTAGACATGTGGATTTAAAAGTGTGATTGCTAATGTGAGTAAGATCGTTTTGTGAATGGGCATGATTTTAGAATCTGTTGAAACATCCATTGTATGTGATGACGAAAATGCACTACGAAAAGATTTAAATCCATACAAGAGAAGAAATAGTCCTCCGACAATCGCAAGACCAACATTTGCAAACGTATTATTCTTAATGACGGTACCAACTCCCAGTACGCCCGTACACATCAATAACACATCGCATAAGAAACATACTAGCGCTACCCAAAAAATATTGTTTTTCATTAAACCCTGTTTAAGAACGAACGCATTTTGAGCGCCGATTGCGACGATGAGCGTACCCGACGTTACTATACCTTTTAAAATTTCATTCACTTGACGTCTCCTCTCTCGTTATCTTTATTTCTAAAATGACGAGTACTGTTTATGTAATTCTTTCAACTATTAAGTATACTATCGCAAACAAAAAGTACCGAACCCTACTTACTAGGATTCGGTACTTTTAGATGAAATGTCTTACATCATTCCGCCCATTCCACCCATGCCGCCCATATCAGGCATTGCAGGAGCAGATCCGGCTGGTTCTGGTTTATCGGCGATGACGGCTTCTGTTGTTAAGAACATCGCTGAAACGGACGCTGCGTTTTGAAGTGCTGAACGCGTTACTTTCGCTGGATCGACGATTCCTGTCTCGATCATGTCGACATACTCGTCCGTTGCCGCATTGTAGCCCATTCCTGGCGCTTCATGCTTGAGACGCTCGACGATGACCGAACCTTCTTGACCTGCGTTTTCCGCGATTTGACGAAGCGGTGCTTCAAGTGCGCGAAGCACGATGTTGACACCTGTTGCTTCGTCACCTGTTGAGACCGACAGAATCGATTCGACGGCTTTCGTAACGTGAATGAGAGCTGTTCCCCCACCTGCTACGATACCTTCTTCGACCGCTGCGCGTGTCGCGTTAAGTGCATCTTCAATCCGGAGCTTGCGTTCTTTGAGTTCTGTCTCGGTTGCTGCCCCGACTTTGACGACTGCTACGCCGCCTGCGAGTTTCGCCAGACGCTCTTGTAATTTCTCACGATCGAAGTCACTTGTCGTCTCTTCGATTTGCGCACGGATCGTACCGACACGTGCTTCGATCGAATCCCCGTGTCCGTGACCTTCGACGATTGTCGTGTTGTCTTTTGAGACGACGACTTTCGACGCGCGACCGAGTTGCGTGATTTGTGTTTCTTTCAGATCAAGACCGAGGTCTTCTGTGATCAATTCTGCGCCTGTGACAATTGAAATGTCCTCAAGCATTGCTTTCCGGCGGTCACCAAAGCCTGGTGCTTTGACTGCTACCGCGTTGAACGTACCACGGAGTTTGTTGACGACGAGTGTCGCCAGTGCTTCGCCTTCAACGTCTTCTGCGATAATAAGGAGTGGTTTGTTTTGTTGAACGACTTGCTCGAGGACTGGAAGAATCTCTTGGATGTTCGAGATCTTTTTGTCCGTGACGAGGATGTACGGGTTCTCAAGGACCGCTTCCATCTTATCTGAATCCGTAATCATGTATGGTGACGCGTAACCACGATCGAACTGCATGCCTTCGACGACGTCGAGTTCTGTCGTGAAGCCGCGTGATTCTTCGATCGTGATGACACCATCTTGACCGACACGTTCCATCGCTTCTGCAATCAATTGACCAACTTCTTCGTCCGCTGCTGAGATTGCTGCGACTTGGGCGATTGCTTCTTTACCTTCGATTGGTTTTGCGATCGTGTGCAACTCTTCGACAGCGCGACGGACCGCTTTTTCGATTCCTTTACGGATGACCATCGGGTTTGCGCCCGCTGTAACGTTTTTAAGACCTTCACGAATCATCGCTTGTGCGAGGACTGTCGCTGTTGTCGTACCATCCCCTGCGATCTCATTCGTTTTTGAGGCAACTTCTGCAACGAGTTTTGCACCCATGTTCTCGAAATGATCTTCGAGTTCGATTTCTTTTGCGATCGTCACACCATCATTCGTGATGAGTGGTGAACCGAACTTCCGCTCGAGGACGACGTTGCGTCCTTTTGGTCCGATCGTGACTTTGACTGCATCCGCTAATGCGTCGACCCCGCGGAGCATTGCTCGACGTGCTTCTTCACTGAATAAAATGTCTTTTGCCATGACTGAAATCCCCCTTTAGATGATTGACTGAATTACTCGGCTACTGCCAAAATATCGCTTTCGCGTAAAATTAAGTATTCATTGCCGTCGACTTTGACCTCTGAACCGGCATATTGTGCATAGATGACGTGATCTCCGACACTCACTTCAAGTGGTACACGTACGCCTTGCTCTGTCACACGGCCTGTACCGACAGCGACGACTTTACCCTCTTGTGGTTTTTCTTTCGCTGACCCAGGAAGAACGATTCCTCCGAGTGTTGTTTCTTCTTTTTTAACGACTTCGATCACGATGCGATCACCAAGTGGTTTTAACATGCGAAACATCCTCCTTGAAAATGACTGTTTTTTAGCACTCACTTTAGTTGAGTGCTAACATATTTTTATCTTATACGCTTTCTCTTCTGAATTCAAGCCTGAACCTTTATCCGTTTTCCCGAAATCGACACCTTTGAATCATCGTCAATCGTGCGCCAAGACCGTTTGTTTGTTACAATCGGGACAGTACCTTCATTACAAAGGAGTTGTGTCCTGTACGATGAAAAATCCAATCAGTCTGCCTTTCGTGATGGCGGAGAAGTGGCAAAAGCGTCACGTCATTCCGATCATCATCTATCTGATCGTCCAATTGGTTCCGGGTTCGTTCCAGTATTTCCTTCCGAAAAACGTCATTGCTGACGTCGCCGGTTGGTGGCTTGCGATCGGCTTCACGGTCGCCGTCATCGTCTCCTACTACTGCCTGCGTCCCGATTGGCAGAAGTGGAAGGCAGAGGGACGTCAAACCGATCCGATGGATACGTTGAAATGGATCGGAATCGGGATCGTGCTCCTGTATGCGCTCTTGATCAGCGTCAACTTGATCGATGCCTGGATGGCAGGCGGGATCGAGAATGTCGCGAAATCGCAAAATACGGATCAGATCATCCAAGCGATCCAAGTCATCCCACTCCTTCAAGTCATGGTCGTCCTGCTCGGACCGATCATGGAAGAGTTCTTGTTCCGGCATATCCTGTTCGGGAATCTCTCCTCGAAGCTCGGTTTCTTCTTCAGCTTCATCTTGACGGGTGCCTTGTTCGGACTGATTCACCAAGACAACAAATTTTTAATCTATGTCGCGATGAGTTTTGTCTTCTCGCTCGTCTTCGTCAAGACGCGCCGGATCATTGCTCCGATCGCCATCCATGTCTTTAACAACGGAATCGTCGTACTCGCCATCTACGCGATGTCTTAATTTACGAAAGGTCGTGTTTTCATGCGTCAAAGCTCGAACTTCATGGCAGTATTCTATGCCATATTCGGTATTCTCTTCATGTTCCTCGCCTACAACAACTCGGTCGAAGCAGGAACGGTCTTTAACTTCTGGACGATCCTGCTGACGTTGTTTGCCGCGATCGACTTCTACCGTCTCTACTTGATCTTCCGCTTCCGCGCAGCAGCAAAGAAGATGATCAAGAAGGAACAGGACAAAAAGAACGACAAACAATAAAAAAACGAGATTTCCGTCAGACGGGAATCTCGTTTTTTGGTTTATTCTTTCGCTTGACCCTTGCGGTAGGAATCGATGATCGTCTTCGCCACATCGAGACTCAACCGTTCATCTAAGACCAAGTTCTTGATCATATTGACGAACTCGACATCCTCTTGCTGCACCGAATCAATCCGCTCGATCAACTGGTTCAACTTCGCCCGGACGGTCGGGTAGGATACTTGATAGGCAGTTGCCATATCCTTTAATGAACCAGAGCTCAAGACGAACTTGCGGATGAACTCGAGATGCTCCTGTTCGAGTGCCAGTACCCAAGCGGGCACGTCTTGTCGTTCCATCGTGTTCCCTCACTTCTCTTACAAATCTTGAATCTCCATTCGTTCTTTTTCACGCTTCAGTTGCTTGCGACGTGAGTTAACTCCCATCTCGGCCATTGAGATCATGAGTGATAAACAGGCAAACGTTCCCATCCGAATCACTGACTCCCGATCCGACGTGTGTGGTCCTGTTCCGAAATACCAGTAAATTCCGAGCCCGATGATGATCGCTGGAATGATGAGGCTCCAGACTCTTCCTCGCCGTGCTAAGTAAAATTGTACGATACAGACTATGACAATACCAATGACGATTCCTACCGTTTCCATCCTATCGCCTCTCCCCTATGATTATATCAATAATATTAACTTTATAATTAATAATATTCAACATAATTTTAACTATAATCAAAAATAAGGGATTTTATTTAAAAACAATCGACTTTAATCTATTTTCAAGGACGAAAAAAAGAAGGACTGACGATTCAGTCCTTCCTTATATTTACGACAATCACGCACTGCGGACGTCGTCTTTTTTACCTTCTGTCGACATGAACGTCTCGAGTTGGTCTTCGTCAAGGACACCTTCCCACTTCGCGATGACGAGTGAAGCGAGCGTGTTTCCTGTGACGTTGACGACCGAGCGCATCATATCCATGATTCGGTCAATCCCCGCGATGAAGGCAAGTCCTTCTGCCGGGATACCGACCGTACCGAGTGTTGCGAGTAAAACGACGAATGAGACGCCAGGAACGGCAGCCATCCCTTTTGATGTCAGCATTAAGACGAAGACAAGCGTCAGCTGTGTTCCAATCGAGAGATCAATCCCGTACATCTGTGCGATGAACAAGGCTGCGAGCGCTTGATAAAGCGCAGATCCATCAAGGTTAAACGAATAACCCGTCGGTACGACGAAACTGACGATTGATTTCGGAACACCCATCTTCTCGAGTTTTTCCATGATCCGTGGCAGTACCGTCTCAGACGACGCCGTCGAATACGTCAGCAAGAGCTCATCCTTAAAGATACGCGTGAAATCAGATACCCGAATGCCAACCCACTTCATGATGGCACCGAAGACGACGACCATGAAGAGAAGCGCTGTGACGTATAACGTCGCAATCAATTTAAACAATGAACCGAGCGATTCAATCCCGAACGTCGAGACCGTGACACCGATTAAAGCGAAGACACCAATCGGCGCAAATTTCATGACGATATTGACGAGATTGAACATCGCTGCTGCGACGCCTTCAAAGAAACGAACGACCGGTTGGCCCTTCTCTCCTGCAAAACCGACACCGAGTCCGAATAAGACCGAGAAGAAAATAATTGCAAGCATGTCACCGCGGACCATCGCGTCCAAGATGTTCGTCGGGACGATGTTGACGATCTTGTCGACGAGTCCTGCGTCTTGTGTCGTCTCTTCCGTTTCGACATATGTCGAAATGTCCGTTTTATCGAGTGTCGACATGTTAATACCAGCACCCGGTTCAACGAGATTGGCTGCGAACAGCCCCGTGAAGATGGCGATCATCGTCACGATCGTGAAGTAACCGAGCGTTTTGACGCCAAGACGTCCGAGACTTTTCGGACTACCGACTGATGAGACACCGAGGACGATCGTCGTGAAGACGATCGGAACGACAATCATTTTCATCATCCGGATAAAGATGTCACCGATTGGCTTGAGCCACTCCGCGACATGGGGATTCCCATAAAATACACCACCGACTGTGATCCCGAGAATCAAGCCGATTAAAATTTGCCAGGCAAGACCAATTGGCTTACGTTTCGTAGTTGTCATACTCTTCCTCCTTATACATCCGTCTTACTTGTATCCTACATGTAGTGGAACATAAGTAGAATTTTGTCCTAAATACAGTACGTTGTCAAATCATTCTGTTATAGTACAAAACTAGATTCTGTATAAAAAAACGTCCAAAATCCGCTTGTTTCCAAGCATTTTGGACGTTTGAACATTATTCAAGATTGTTGATTGACGCGTTCCTCAATCAACGCACGATTGCGTTTTTTAAAGACTTCGTTATGTGACGAGACCATCGCCACTTTTGGCGCTTCCGGCTCAATGAAGCGTTTTGCCCGGTTGACGGCATTCGCCGCATCTTGAAAGGCACCTGAGATCAAATGGACCTTCCCGTCGTGTGAAAGAATATCTCCGGCAGCATATAGTCCCGGTACACTCGACTCGCTCGCTGCGTTACCCGCGATATAGAAGTCATCGACCCGTGCGATATCGAGATCACAGGCGTCAAGCAGTGCCGCGTCCTGCTCGTAGCCGTGATTGATGATGACTTCATCAATTGGAATCTCAACGATTTCCTCTGTTTGACAGTCGATCAATTCGACTGATGCGATCCGTTGATGATCAGGACTTGCGATCAGCTTGTGAATCGTCGTGTTGAGGAGACAAACAGCCGAACTTTTAACGAGCTGGTCGACTTGCGCCTCGTGCCCCGAGAAACAATCCCGGCGATACGTGACGTAGACTTTTTTCGCGACCGGTTCGAGCTCGTTCGCCCAGTCGATCGCAGAGTTCCCACCACCTGAGACGATGACGGTCTTTCCTTTAAAGCGTTCAATCGATTTGACCGTATAGTTCAAGTTCGACACTTCAAAGCGTTCCGCACCTTCGACTTTTAATTTTTGTGGATTGAGGATGCCGCCGCCGACCGCGACGATGACCGTCTTCGAATAATGGATCCGACCCGATTCTGCTTCTAAGACGAAGTTGCCGAAGACGTCTTTTGCGATCGAGATGATCTTTTCATTCAATTGAACAGTCGGTTGGAACGTCAGTCCTTGTTCGACGAGTTGAGCCATGAGTTTTTCACCAATGATCGGTGGCTGTCCGCCGACGTCCCAGATCATCTTTTCCGGATAGACGTGCAATTTTCCTCCGAGTTCTGCTTGATACTCGATCAATTTCGTCTTCATGCCCCGAAGACCACTATAGAACGTCGAATATAACCCTGCAGGTCCTCCGCCGATGATCGTTACGTCGAACAACTCCTGTTCCCTCATCTCGCTCACTCCTCATCTTTGATTACGATTGATTATCATTCTCACTCCCTCATGATAACGTGAACATCTCTTGAACACAAGAAAAAATGTTGACAGCGTTTTTACAGGACTGGTATGGTTAATGAGACGATAGTGATAATCATTATCATTGAAAACGGAGAGAACAACGAAGGAGTCGTCGCGTATGGTACGTCTAGCAACAGAAGAAATCAATATCGGCTACGGTGATCGTCCCATCGTCAAAGACTTGTCCGTCCAAATTCCCGATCGACAAATCACGACGATCATTGGGGCGAACGGATGTGGCAAATCGACTTTATTGAAAGCGATGACACGGATCATTCCTCATCAATCAGGACGTGCATTGCTCGATGGTCTCGATATCGCCAAGGAAAGTACGAAGCTACTTGCCCGGAAAATGGCTATTCTGCCACAAACTCCAGAGAGCGCAAGTGGTCTGACGGTCGCAGAGCTCGTCTCATACGGTCGTTTCCCGTACCAAAAAGGATTTGGACGCTTGACGAAACACGATTACGAGATCATCGATTGGGCACTCGAAGCAACGGATACGATGGCATTTAAACATCGTCCCGTCGATGCGCTGTCGGGTGGTCAACGTCAACGGGTCTGGATTGCGATGGCACTCGCCCAAGAGACGGACATCATCTTCCTCGATGAACCGACGACTTATCTTGATCTCGCCCACCAACTCGAGGTACTCGAACTACTCGAGCATCTCAACCGGACTGAAGGACGGACGATCGTCATGGTCCTGCATGATTTGAATCAAGCGGCACGGTTCGCCGACTATATCATCGCCATGAAAAACGGTGAAGTCGTCAAAGCCGGAACGTGTGAGGAAGTCATCGCAAAAGACGTCTTACAAGAAGTATTCCATATCGATGCTGAAATCGGACGCGATCCGCGGACGAACAAGCCGATGTGTATCACCTACAACTTAATCAAGGGAGATTGAATCATGAAGAAACTACTTTTACCGGTTCTACTCATTCTCACGCTCGTCATCGCAGCGTGTGGCAATACGGAGAAAAAAGACGACGCAGCGTCTGGGTCGAAAAACGAGACGATTACGTACAAATCGGAGAACGGTGACATCAAAGTTCCGGCTAATCCAAAACGTGTCGTTGTTCTCGCTGGTTTTGCCGGTAACGTCATGGCACTCGACGTACCTGTCGTTGGTGTCGATTCGTGGTCAAAAGCGAATCCGAAGTTCGACAAGCTCAAAGATGTCACGGAAGTATCGGAAGAGAACGTTGAAAAAATCATCGAACTCGAACCAGACTTGATCATCGGCTACTCAACAACGAAAAACCTTGATAAAATCAAAAAGATTGCTCCGACGGTCACGTACACATACGGAAAAGTCGACTACTTGACGCAACATATCGAAATCGGTAAATTGCTCAACAAAGAGCAAGAAGCACGCGACTGGGTCAAAGACTTTAAAACACGCGCTGCTGCTGCCGGTAAAGACATCAAAGCAAAAATCGGTGAAGATGCTACTGTTTCTGTCATCGAAAGCTTCGATAAACAACTCTACGTCTTCGGCGATAACTGGGGTCGTGGAACAGAGATTCTCTATCAGGAAATGAAATTGAAAATGCCAGATAAAGTCACGAAGATGGCATTAAAAGACGGATACTACGCGTTGTCACCAGAAGTCCTTCCTGAATACGCAGGCGACTACCTCATCTTCAGTAAGAGTGCGGAAGCGGACAACTCATTCACGAAAACGGATACGTTCAAGAACATTCCAGCCGTCAAAAACGATCGTGTCTTCGAAGTCGATTCGAAGGAGTTCTACTTCAACGATCCGCTCACACTCGAACGTCAACTCGAGTTCTTCAAGAAAAGTTTCCTTGGCGCATAATGAATAAGGGAGGGAACCTGCGGGATCCCTCCCTTTTTTTTGCGGCTCACTCACTGAATCAGAAATGGAGGCGACATTCATGTCAGCTGGTCGAATTCCGTTCGGCATTAAAATCACACTCGGTCTCGTCCTCTTTTTCGGGATGTTCTGGATCGCAATGACGTTCGGTGCTGCCGATACGACGACGCGCGAAGTCTGGAACGCTTTGACGTTCGGACCGTTGAATGAAAAAGCAAAAATCGTCCAAGAAATCCGCTTGCCACGGGAACTGGCAGCAATCCTCGTCGGTGCGGCACTCGGTGTCTCAGGTGCCATCATGCAAGCAATGACACGCAATCCCCTCGCAGATCCTGGTCTGCTCGGTCTGACAGCAGGTGCGAATGCGGCACTGGCGCTCGTCATCGTCCTGCTCCCGAAAATTGACTACTTCGGGATCATGATCGCGTGTTTCGTCGGAGCAGCACTCGGGGCAGCACTTGTCTTTGGAATCGGCGCTTCGAAAAAAGGCGGCTTCTCCCCGCTCCGGATCGTCCTTGCTGGTTCTGCGATCTCAGCGTTTCTGTATGCGATTGCAGAAGGCATCGGGATTTACTTCAAGATTGCCCAAGATGTCTCACAATGGACGTCCGGTGGACTCGTCGGGTCGACCTGGGGACAACTGCAAGTCATTGCGCCAGTCATCGCAATTGGAATTTTGATTTCGTTCATTTTCTCACGACAATTGACAATCCTCAGTCTTTCGGAAGAAGTCGCGCTCGGACTCGGACAGAACATCCAGCGGATCAAAGCGGTCCTCTACGTCGTCGTCATCCTGCTTGCCGGTGCTGCCGTAGCCCTCGTCGGTAACATGGCATTCATCGGGCTGATG